>JAJISE010000015.1 GCA_022848865.1 Candidatus Thermoplasmatota archaeon
ATGGGGATGACGGCGAGAGCGAGGAAGAGGATCCATTCCTCTCGGGCATATGGATAGAGCGGTGTCGCGAAAGCGAGACATCCCAGCAGCAGGAACACGGTCGCGGCCAGGTAGACGACGAAGGCGTACGGCAGGATCGGGATCTTCTTTCTGATACTCCTCCCGCTGAGAAGATACGCCGCCAGGGCGGCCATCCCCATCAGGGCGAGGATGTCCCCGATGAGGCTCTCCGTCGTGAGGGCCGCGTCACTGACGCCGATCAGCACCATCCCGAAGAGGGCGACCGCTATGCCCACCGCCGCGGTGCGTTCGGTCCTCTCGCCCAGCCAACGGTGGGAGATGATGGCGATGGGTATGGGGTGTGTGCTCACGAGTATCACCGAGTTCGCGACGGACGTGTACTTCAGAGAGGATATCCAGAACCCGAAGTGGAAGGCGAGCGCGAGCCCCACGAGGGTCAGTGTGAGCACCTCCTTCCTGGAAAGTCGGATGAGATCCCTTCCCTGGAACACAAGCGTCGGGACCAGGAGTATCAGAGTCGCGAACGCGAGCCTGTAGAAGGCTATCACGAGAGAGGGCGCGTCGCTCCATTTGATGAAGATGGATGCGAAGGACACGGAGACTATCGCGATGGGAATGGCCGTCCGAGGATTCATCTTCGGAGACACGAACCACCATGTGAGCGCTCGCATTTTATTGTTCCTCCGAGGCCCTCTGATCCGTTGGGAGGGGCACTGGGAAAGCTTTTTTCGGTGGAGAACAATCCCCCCGACGATGGCAATCATAGAGGAACTCGCCGATGAGGATGTGGAGGAGGCTGCGGAGGCGACGAGAGACTGCATGCGGGACGCCTGGGAGCGTTGGGAGAAGGACTACTATCCCAGGGAGGCGATGGAGTCCGATCTGGCCCGCCACAGCGCTGAGGAATACAGGAAACACATGGGGCTCCCGGACGCGTTCACCCTCGTCGCCAAAGAGGAGGGGAGGATCGCGGGCGTCTGCAGCGGACACGTGGTCGGCAAGAGCGGCGTGGCGAGCCTCGGCTGGATGGGTGTCACGCCGGAGTCCAGGAAGCAAGGCCTCGGGAACCAGTTGCTCGAAGCGGTCGAGGCGTATGTCATGGACAGAGGCTGCCACAAGATCTCCTTGGTGATCCTTCCCTGCCTGACGGACGCCGTAAGGCTTCTCTTCAGGCGAGGATGGGTCCCGGAGTGCAATCTGACCCGCCATTGGTGGAAGGTGGATGTCATGGTCGTCAGCAAGTGGTTCGACTAGGGGGTGCGTGGCGATGGAGATGAAGGAACTGACAATCGAGGACTACGATGCGATGATCGAGCTCTGGCGGGAATCCGGCATCTCCCACAGGCCCGAGGGAAGGGACAGCAGCGAGGAGATGGAGAGGCAGATGGGGCTCTTACCGGAGCTCTTCCTGGGAGCGTTCGAGGGTCCGGTCCTCGTGGGCGTCGTCATCGGGACCGATGACACCCGCAAGGGTTGGGTGAACAGGCTCGCGGTCCATCCAGACCATGGGAGAAAAGGCATAGGCACCGCACTGCTCCGCGAGATGGAGGAGCGCCTGCGGCTTCGGGGAAACAGAATCATAGGCGTCCTCATAGAGACGCCGAACGAGGCGTCGGAGAGGTTCTTCGAGAAGATGGGATACGAACCCTACGGCTCGATAGCGTACCTCAGCAAGAGGGACAGCGATGAGGTCTGATACGCCCGAATCTCAGAAAGAAATATGAACGATGTGAGTTTTCCTGTTGCGGGATCGAACATGGAATCGCAAGACGAAGAGATAAAGGGCGTCCTGCTGACGATGAGGAAGGAGAACCGGGACTACGACGTCGTTCTCACGGACAAGAGAGTGGTCGTGTTGTACATCGGCGAAACGCTGGACCCCGTGTCGAGCCTGTTCCATGACGTCACGTGGTCAGGAGGCGACCCCCAGGCCGCGAGCCAGTGGAGGACCTTCTATCAGGGGAAGGACCTGGAGGAAATGCTCAAGGGACACCAGTGGAACTACGCTGTCCCCTTTGAGGACATCAAGACCGTCACTCTGACGAGACACCCTCAGGGCGGGGGCGAGATCCTTTTCGATACCGCCAAGGGCTGGGTCCATTTCATCTTCGCATACTCTCCCGAGCTTGACAAGGCGAGGATGCTGATGCCGCAGGTATTCGGTGACAAGGTCGTCATCAGGGCATAGAGCACGAGCCGTCGAAGGCCGCACGGCTCACTGATTCGTTCACTTTCCTCGATAAGGGCTCAGCAACATTTAAGTCATCGGAATGCCTATAGTATATTAGACTGAGTGCGACTGCACTCTTCCGATAGGGGACGAGGATGTACGAAATATTCGCATCAGGCCTCAGCTGGCATAATACAGTTGCTTCAGAGGAAAGGAGGTCGGTCCCGTGAGGGCGGAGGTTGTCGTTCTCCTCGCTGCGGCGGGCGTTCTCCTCGTCATCGGTGTTTTTGGATATATGATCACGGAAACGGAGATCGTGGCAGGCGATCCCCCGGACGTACATATGATACAGCCCTATCTCCCAGCAGGGATGACATCTCTGGCACTTGGCCTGATAGTCCTGGTTGTGGCTGTCGTCGCCGCGGTCGCCATGAGATCGAGGTAGCGGTCCCTCGTTCTGACCCGATTCTTGAACCCACGGGCAGACGTTTATGTAGTCCTTCTTGAATGAGCATAGAGCCGAGACGATCTGATGTTCAAGAGGGTAATGATCATCGCTGACAACTACAAGCTCATCGATTCCCTGCTCAGGTATACCCCTATTCTCTTCCCCGATGCGGAGTACCACGTCGTGAGCATCGTGGACTACAGCTATGACATTATGTCTGCAACCTCGTTCGTGGACGACTCGCTGGAGCGAAGCGCGGTGAGCGCCCTCTTCCATTGCGTTGACAATCTGAAGGCGATGGGCATACAGGCAAAGAAGGGATTCTACAAGGGCAACTTCGAGGCCATCGTGGAGAACTACGTCAGGCGGGAGAGGATCGACCTGGTCGCCACGGAGACTCCCATGGAAATGGACCAGAAGCGGACCCACGTATGCTGGCACGTGGAGAAGATATTCAGGACGCCCATCAAGAACGTCCTCATCCTCGACAGAATGCCGGAGCTCCGTCGCCCCAAGAGGATCTTCATCGTTGTGGGGGACTCGCCGAAGTCGTGGCTGGCGGCTGAGCGGGGCCTGCTGCTCTGCAAGGAGTTCGGGGCAACGTGCGGGATGAGCTATGCGGGAAAGAAGGTGAGAAGGTCGGTCTACGAGGGTTTCTCCAGGCTCGCGGAAGAGAACGAGGTCGATTTCGAGATCAAGGAGTTCGAATGGAGCATGAAGGAGGAGATACCGAAGTTCCTCGAGGAATTCGACTTCCTTGTGATGAGCCGGGGAGGGTACAGGCTGAGGGACCAGCTCAGGATGGTCGTGAGAACATTGCCCCTGTCGAAAGGCGAGATAAACATACTCTTCTACGCCCCGATCCCCGTGCTACTGGTAGAAGGAGGAAGGGGGTAGACGATGGTCGAGGCTTGGATCCAGGCAATCACTGTCGTCATTTTCGTCGGCACGTTGGTCCTGATGATCATGGAGAAGTTGCACAGGACAACGGTCGCGCTATTGGGTGCCGCTGCGATGATTGTCGCCCACCTCCTCTTTGGCTATTTCCAACCTAGCGATGGTCTGTACACACCCGACCTGGGCTTCATTGCGATAGACTTCAACACTCTCGGTCTCCTGTTCGGGATGATGGTCATTGTCGGCGTGATCGCTGAGACAGGGTTCTTCGAATTCGTGGCCATCAGAATGACGAAGACAGTCTCGGGCAACTATTGGGGGCTCATGCTGATGCTCGGAATCGTCAGCGCCGTCGCTTCGGCGTTTCTCGACAACGTGAGCACCGTTCTTCTGCTGATACCCATCACGATAGCGATTGCGAAGAGGCTCGAGTTGAACCCTATCCCCATTATTATGGTTGAGATACTTGCATCCAACGTTGGAGGGGCGGCTACACTCGTCGGAGACCCGCCGAACATCATGATCGGCAGTGCCGCGGACATATCGTTCATGAGCTTCATCATTCATGTCACGCCAATCGTGATAATCACCATGCTTGTGGCCATCCCCCTATTCAAGCGGATGTTCAGGGAGGAGATCAAGCAAACCCCGAGCAATCTCGAAGAGATTCTCAAGGTGAATGAATGGGATGAGATTAAGAACATGAAACTTCTCAAGAAGTCTCTCATCGTGATGGGAATCGTCATCATATTCTTCGGGATTCACCACATACTCCACGTACCGGCCTCTGTCATTGCGATTCTAGGTGCTGTAGCATTGCTCGTCTGGGGAAGGATACATCCCGAGGATGCGCTGAGGCACGTCCACTGGTCTACGCTTATCTTCTTCGCAGCCCTTTTCGTTTTCGTAGGAGGATTGGTTCAAGTCGGGGTGATGGATATTGTTGGAGATGCTCTTGTCGGCCTTACAGGAGGCAATCTACTTGTGGCATTGGTGTTCATCATATGGTTCTCCGCGATGACTTCTGCCACCCTGAGCAACATCCCCGCGACCGCCACGATGATTCCGATCATCTTCGCTATGGAGCCATATTTCAACCTGGATGGATTCTTCATCAATCCAATGTGGTGGGCGCTGTCGATTGGTGCGTGTTTCGGGGGAAATGGTCTGTTGGTTGGCTCACCGGCAAATCTTATTGCCGTGGGGATTTCCGAGAAGTTCGGGTTTCAGATAACCTTTCGATACTTCATGCGCAAGGCCTTCCCGTTCATGATTCTCACGTTGATTGTGGGAACCGGACTGTTGCTACTGACCGTGGCAATCCAGCTTTCCCTGATGTAGCCCAGGACTACGATGAACCGTCCACCTCCCATTCCGTGACCGGGGCCGTTCTCGCTCAATCGGAGCATGTGAGGTGGATCTAGAGCTCGGAACCGCCGTTCGGAGGCGAAAAAGGGAAAAGCACATTCGCATATTCATTCCCGTGAAGGATTTCCAGGAGAAGCTCGAAGTCACGAAGTTGACGCTCAGATGGGCGATCAGCGAGTTCGAGAGAGTGGCCCTTGCCTGCAGCTTCGGGAAGGACAGCGTCACCGTTCTCAGTCTGGCCCGCGAGATCGACCCACAGATCAAGGTCTTCATGATCAGAACCGGATACGGCTTCGAAGAGACGGAGAAGTTCAAGAACAGGCTGAAGGAAGAGTGGGACCTCAACCTGGAAGAGATATCCCCGTCCGTGAGCAAGGACGAGCTGGAGGCAGAGCACGGCGAGGACCTCTATTCGCGCGACCCGAAGCTGTGTTGCGAGGTCCTGAAAGTGGAACCCACGATAAGATACCTGAATAACCTGGACGCGTGGATAACAGGTCTCAGAAGTGATGAGACGGAATTCAGAACAAACCTCAGGAGGGTCGAGGAATACGAAGGGATGCCTACGAAGGTCAATCCGATCGTTGACTGGACAAACGATGAGGTGTGGCGATTCATCAAGGACAATGGGATTCCCTACAACCCGCTGTACGATGAGGGTTACGCGAGCCTGGGATGCAAGCCGTGCACTCTTGCCGGAACGTGGGGGCGGTACGAGAGGGCAGGCAGGTGGCACGGGAAGGAGAAGAAGGAGTGTGGGATGCACCTCATGGACTCCTCCGACAGTGAATGACGTGGACTGGGATCCATTCTGGAATTGCCTGGATAGGTTTTCCTATTCCGGATGTCTCATTGCCACCGATTATCGGGAGCGCACTTCGGGCGAAGCCCAGGCTATATGGTTGTGACTGATACAGTTCCCGGAAGGTTGGCCTATTCCTCTGGTGACTCAGGAGCCTCAGGTTCGAACTCTTCCCCGGCTGGGCCGCTTCCTCTCCTGGCCATAACGGCGGCCAGCAGTGCGACGATCGTTAGGACGACAAGCGCGACTATGACTATCCAGGACCACATTGGCATCTCGCCTTCAATGGCTGCAGGCGATGCGGATGCTGAGGTCATTCCAGTCGGAATCTCATTCCCGTCGAAGTCAACGGCTGTGACCACGAAGTAGTGCTTGCCGTCGAGTCCTGCCACCTCGTATGTGGTCGTCGTCTTGTCAAAGACGGTGCCAACAGGTGCCAGGCCACTCACATTGGTGATGTCGTCAGTGCTTGCGTAGATGTTGTAGTAGGCGAAATCCGCCGCAGTGCTTGCAGTCCAGCTCAGTTCCACTCTGTCGTCCTTCGCTGTCGCCGTCAATCCGGTCACAACGTTGGGAGCGTTCAGGACCTCGATGACCTGCAGCGAGAACTCGTCAGCGGCCTCAAGCAGCTCTAGCGCGTAGTAGTAGTTGTGCACACCGTGGCTCTTATCCTCTTCCACGAGGTGCAGATTGAACGAAGCGTTGTCAAGCAGATTCTGAGCTATGGTCAGCGTGTGATCGCTCGCGGTTCCTGCAGTCAACACAGCTTCGAGTGCCGTTTCCGCATCTGCAACACTATCCTCAACATCGCTGATCAGTGAGGTCACGTCTGCCTGCCATGCGTCTATCTCAGCCTGTGCGGTCGCGTTGTCTATGAGCTCAGGCGGGATTCCTCCTGTCTGATGGCAATCCCAGCAGGCCTGCGGGGTGGGCTCGAAGTAGTGTCCCTGGAGTGCAGGAGTCACGCCGCGTGGCGTGTTGTACATGTGACAACTCGTGCATTCCACTGTGCCCATGAAGGGAGCTCCCATTTCGGAGCCTGTAATCCCCTCCCTCATCTCACTCTGTGAATGATGTGGTGAGCTGGGTGATGTCGCCCCTCCTGAGGTATGGCAAGTTGTACATACGTCCTCGGGGGATTGCCTCAGCTGATAATCGTTAGCTGTTGCGCTGTGTGTATCGTGACAATCGGCACAAGTTATGCCTCGCCACTCATCTTTTGGTATGTCGACCGCGGTCCCGTAGGTCGCAGCCGGATCCCACTGAGATGGGGACTTGCACTCCGCACAGTATGTGTTCAAACCACCTGGATCGGTCTGTGCTCTGTTGTCCCACGGTGCATGAGCGGAGGCGTTCCATCCCATCACTGTGTCATCACCGAACTGACCGTCTCCGCCGTGGCATCCTGCCTCGTCGGTACCAGCGCATGATCCGGCGTACGGGTCCCGGTCAGTATTGATCGTGCTTGCGGCGTTAGTGGGAATGTCGGGACCTGGATGGTCACCGCCCGGTCCATGACAGACCTCGCACTGGATTCCCAGCAACGGCAGGTTGTATGAATCGTTCCATGGTAGGCCTGGATCGTAGCCACCGATGGACGTTTCATTGTAGCCGACAACGTGACAGGGCAAACAAGACCCCCCTGCGTACGTGAATTTGTTTGTGGGGGTGCCCTGATAGCTCCAGTTGTTAGCGAAATCCGTGCCGTGCAACGTCGTATGCCAGTCTTCGACCTGGGTGTCATGACAACCTTCGCAGTACGCAACTCCCTTGTAGTTGGCGGGGTTTCTGGTGCCCTGGTCAGACGTGTCTACGGTCTCTCTGCTACTGTCGATCTGTGAGAACACTAGCAGAAGACCTACTGTTATTGCGATTCCGGCTATCAGAAACAGTATCTTTCTGTTCATGAGGATCCTTCTCGCGGCGAGTTGGTTTCAATTGAAACCATTGCCACGGGAACGGAGTCAGCATATTTAAGAATATCGACATGAATAGTTGGGTTTCGTCAAGCGCGGACGTTCGCTCTAATAACTGGCTGAATTGACCCCTCACCCACTTTCACCGATAATCGCAACTTCAAGTCGAGATAACATCCATAACACTGTGATTTTTGCCTATACATGACAACACAATGGGCTTTCTAGGCAGGTTTCCTCTTCTACATCTAAGACGAACATAAACGCTACCGAATGGAGAGAGAAGCCATGACGAGAAGAGAGATTGCGGTTGCGATAGGTTTGTTTGCAGCCCTTGTGACCCTGATGGCTCTGATCCACATTGAGACGTCAGCATCTGCTGATGGAGTCAGAAGCACGCGCGGCGAAGCGGACAACTCATATATGGACACGGCGACGTACATCGGTTTGGACCAGTGCGCCCTTTGCCACAACAGTTCCGCCTACGCCTTCAAATACGACACCTGGCAGGGCTCTCTGCACAGTAAGTCGCTGCAGGACCCTAGCACCGAGACAATCATCCCAACGATTTGGACTGGAGCCCTGAACCTGACCGAGGACGGCGTCTGGGGCAATATCACGCTGCACGAGGTCCGATACTTACCACGTTGACCTGGGAAGCGGCCATAACTACACGGTCTGGAAGGTCATGGGGGTCGAATGGAGGCAGCGCTACGTTACGGAAATCGGCAACAGCAGGTATACCCTCCCGCTCCAATGGAACGTTGTGACGGCGGAATGGGTGCCTTACGACTTGGGCAACTGGTTCGATACGCCCGGCATTCCGAAGACGCCTGCCTATGAACATTCGTGGGACAGGCAGTGCGCAGGCTGCCATACGACCGGTACGACGATTGCGTACGTCGGTGCGGAGTGGGTGGCGAATTACTCGGAGACGGCTGTTGGATGCGTGGCGTGCCACGGACCTAGTGGCGATCACTCCGAGGATCCCGATTTCATATGGAGGTCAGCCGACTCCCGAATCTGCGGACAATGTCACGGCAGAGGTGCCAGCATGGCCACCGAGGGTGGCATGTCGATCGTATGGCCTTGGGGTGCTGACGGCAAGTACCACCCGGGAGACGACATCACAGACTACCTCGACAGGGTTGACCCTATCAACGATCCTGACGCATTCTGGCCAAACAACATGTCCAGAATACACCTTCAACAGTACATCGATTGAGCGGGTTCGGCCCATGCGAACGCCCTGACAACTATAACGACGCTGCCGTTCGGAGAGGACGCGTGCCTGGAGTGTCACTCCGCGGACTACTGGCTCGCCGAGAAGCATGGAGGCCCCCTGCCGACAAAGGAAACTGCCCTGTGGAGTATCGAATGCGCGAGATGCCACAACCCTCATGGGAATCCAGCAAACGACAAGATGCTCTGGAAGTCTGAAGACGAGACCTGCGAGCAGTGCCACAATTCAGAGAATGCGGGTCCGGGCGACACGCCGCATCATCCGAACACTGAACTAATCGAGGGCAATATCAACGTCACGGGGCTGGACGGCAGCCCTTGGATGAACGGAGACGTCGGGTGCACTGACTGCCACATGGTTCTGGTTGCCACAAGCGCAGTTCTGGGCGATATACCGACCCATACCTTCGGCTTCGCTAATCCACAGGAGACCATCGACCACGGCATGCCCAACGGGTGCACGTCTTACTGTCATGACGGAGTGAGCGGTTCCCCGAAGACGGAACAGAAAGCAGTGAACCTAATCGACGAATGGATGGCGAACTACACCGCCAGAGAGGCGGATGTCGATACCGTGATAGAGCAGGCCAGGAACGCGCTGATTGCTGCGGAGGGTCTGGGCTTCAATGAGGAAGAAATAGCCGGGGCACAAGCCGCGTTTGACGATGCCAACTTCTCGTACGAGTACGTTCTGTCAGACCGTTCCGGGGGAGTGCACAACAATCCTTTCCAGATGGCCATCCTCGACTACGCTGAGGCGACCGCTCAAAGCGTGATTGACGACCTGACGCCAGTCACGACCGATGGAGAAGAAGCCCCGCTGGACATGATGTGGATCTACCTTGCCCTAGCGGTGATAATCATCGTTGTGGCCATCATCGCGGTAGTGGCAGCCTCGAGGCGAAGAGGAGCACCTCCTGAAGAGCCTTACGAGGAAGAGGAGCCGCCAACAATCGAGTAACCAGCAATCATGCCTCTCGGACTTCGATGAAGGATAGTGCAAACTATCCTCTCTTCTTCTTTTTTTCACTGTGACACAGCTGTGGCCCTGTCGACGCGCATATTGGGTAAGAGTTACGAGACTAGGGAATTATGGAAGGCGATTGTGTGTCATCATCGGGAACCTGCGATTTCATGGAATAGCCCGATTACCACAACAAGAGATTTATAATACCATGAGAATACACAACCGAAGGGATGGGAAGATGCCTTCGGAGGAGATTGAATGAGATCTATGGAATTATTCCGTAAGCATAGTGGGCCATTTGCGTGCGTACTGGTCCTTTTCGCCGCGCTTCTCTGCACCGTGATGTTGGGCACCACGATAGTGATTGCTCAAGACACCGAAGCTCCCGAAATCGACCACACACCGGTGACCGAAGGATGGGTAGGCGTGGAGATACTGATCTCCGCCACCGTGACTGACAACGTGGAACTGGACGAAGTCTGGCTGAACTACACAAATGTGACTGGCATTGGATTCAATGAGACAATGACCCCCGATGGGGACATATACAATTACACCATACCAGCGCAGTCTCCTGCGGGCACCGTAGACTACTTCATCTGGGTAAACGACACAGAGGATAACCAGAACCTAACAGCCACGAGCACGATCACCGTCTCGGTGGACGATGTGCCTCCCGAAATCGACCACACACCGGTGACCGAAGGATGGGTAGGCGTGGAGATACTGATCTCCGCCACCGTGACTGACAACGTGGAACTGGACGAAGTCTGGCTGAACTACACAAATGTGACTGGCATTGGATTCAATGTCTCAATGACCGAGGATGGAGACGCATATACCTACAGCATGCCAGCGCAGACCTCCACGGGAACTGCAGACTACTTCATCTGGGTAAACGACACAGAGGATAACCAGAACCTAACAGCCACAAGCACAATCACCGTCTCGGTGGACTCCGATGCTCCCGAAATAGATCATACGCCGGTGACTACCGCCAATGCTGGCGTGACATTCAACATCTCCGCCACCGTAACTGACAACGCTGCCGTCGATGAGGTTCACTTTGACTACACGGACGTTGGTGGCGCTCATCACAACGAGACAATGATACTGGTGACGGGAGACACATACAACTACACGATACCAGCGCAGTCTTCTGCAGGTACATTGGAATACTTCATCTGGGCAAACGACACGAGCGATAACCAGAATCTGACTGGGAGCTATACTATTGATATTCAAGCCGCGGACACTACTGACCCGACGATAACTCACACGCCCGTGGAGAGTGCCACAGCCGACAAAGAGGTGTCGATCGAAGCCACGATCACGGACAATGTTGGCGTAGAGAGTGCAACCCTCTACTACAGGAAGCAGGGTGATGCAACCTACACGAGCGCCACTATGAGTGTGTCCGGTGACACCTATACAGCTACGATACCGGCCTCGGCGGTGACAACCGACGGAGTGGAATACTACATCTCTGCTACGGACGGCGTGAACGTGGCCACTTCGCCAGCAACAAATCCAACAACGTCGCCTCACGAGATTGAAGTCACGGAAGAAGCCCCGCTGGACATGATGTGGATCTACCTTGCCCTAGCGGTGATAATCATCGTTGTGATCATCATCGCGGTAGTGGCAGCCTCGAGGCGAAGAGGAGCACCTCCTGAAGAGCCTTACGAGGAAGAGGAGCCGCCAACAATCGAGTAACCAGCAACAATGCCTCTCGGAATAAGGGATAGTTTGGGCTATCCCGTCTTTTCCTTTTTTTCACTCTGACACAGCCGTGGCCCTGTCGACGCGCAACTTGGGTAAGAGTTATATCGTATCTGGGCAATTTACTCTCGATATCATGAGAACCACGACCGCGATAGTCATCGGTGCCATTCTCCTGGCCTCCGCGGTGCTCATATTCGTCCCGCCAAGCACAGCGGACAGTTGGGCCCCAGAGATCACGAACGTAATTCGGAGCCAGAAGTACCCGATGGAGGGGGAGGTCGTGGCATTCAACGCGACCGTGATCGACTCCGACGTCATCTGGTTGGTCGAACTGTATATATGCTTCGAGGGTACCTGCAATCCTGAGACCATGAGCGATCCGGACGGGGACTCTGTCTATGGAACCGAATACACGATGCCATCTGGTTGCGACTACGGTGACTATCAGATATCGGCATCAGACGAGTTCTTCCATAACAACGCGAGCGCCCTGGAGTACTTCCCAATCGTCCACTGGATCAATCTGACCGCCAACGCCACTACGAGCTATCCCGTGATCGACGATCCATTCTGGGTGAACGGAACTGCAGTGTACGACGGCAACGACAGCGCACCGGCCGAGCAATCACCTGTGAAACTCGAGATCCTTGAAACAGCGGAGGAGTGGACAACATACGTGGACAGCAACGGGAACTACTCGTTCGCCCTCGCCGCGCCGAGCGTTCATGGCTCGTACAACCTGAACATCACAGTGACGAATCGCACCATGGCAGCGAACGTCACCCTTCCGTTGGATGTCGCGGACATCGACACCGATGGGGACGGCACTCCGAACTACCTTGACGAAGATGATGATGACGACGGTCTGACGGACCTAGAGGAGGCGGCCCTGGGAACGAGTCCGATAGATCCGGACACGGATGATGACGACTACAATGACAACGATGATGCGTTCCCGCTGAACAACACCGAGTGGAACGACAACGACGAGGACGGGATAGGAGACAACTCTGATGACGATGACGACAACGACGGTCTGACGGACGCGGAGGAGGCCGATAAGGGCACTGACCCGACGCTGGCGGACACGGATGGAGACGGTGTCGACGACAAGGAAGATTATGACCCGCTCGACCCCAGCGTTTGGGATTCGCCTGCGGAATCCTTGGACCCAATGATATGGGTCGTTCTGGCCATAGTCATCATAATAGTCGTCGTGATAGTCGCTGTGACGCTATCGAGCCGTAGAGCTCCTCCAGAATGATCGCTCACACCGTGCGGTCAGAGGACTATCCAGGTGTCCACTGATGTCGAGTGCATCCAGTAGCCGTATCCAGTGACCATCAAGTCTGAGCCTGCAGGTGATATGTCCCGCAGGAGATGTGGCGTGGCGGCAGGGTCAAAGGCCTCGGCCTCCGACACATCTGTCACAGACATCACGTTCTGTATGGTGTAAACGGTGCTGAAGGACGGGAATCCGATAAGGTTCCATCCTTTCTTCAGATCGATATTGGTGGATGTCGGAACCAGACCGGCAACCACGAAGTCGTCCGGTACTGGCGTGTACAGCCAGAATCCCATGGTCCGATCGATGGTCCCCAGGTCATTGATGTTCTGTCCTGCGTCGTGGCTCTTCCAATGGTCGGCCTGATCGGCCGCATCGTAGTAGACAGCTCTTCCCGAGGCGACCGTCTGCAGGACCGTTCCCGCAGAAGTGTCCATCGGGGCAAGTGGGAAGGAGACAAGATTCCATCCGGCCGAAAGGGGCCTGACGAACTTGCCAGCGACTTCTGAGGACTGTGTAACTTCCTCGCCATCATCTGCCCAGACATGGAAGAAGTACGTGTTCGGGTCACCGTCGCCACATCCCATGCATGCCCAGGAATATGTCGCCGCTCCGGTTGCCGGCTCGCTGCCGACATAGCTCTGAGGGCCACCCAGAGTTGGTGATGTGTAGATGTCGTACTCCACGACATCGTTGAAGCCTCCGCCATCATCGGCGGAACCAACCCACTCCAGTGTCACGTCCGAAGAACCGCCACTGAGGTACGCTCCCGTGAGCAGAGGTGGCTCTGGCGGGAAATTGGGTGTTCCGATTCTGAAGAGTCCAGTCTCGTCACAGGACTGCTGGCCGTTCGAGTCTCGGGCACACACCCTGACCTTGCAGTCGCTTGACGAGACCGCAGGAACAGACCAGTAGTGGGCTTCATCGTTAACATTTCCTGAAGCGACAGGGTTCCACGTGAATCCGGAATCGGTGCTGTATTCGATATCGACTCCGTCCACTGCGATCTCGACGTCGTGAGCGGACCACTCAATCGTGTACTCGGTCTCACGGATGACGAGGCTCCCAGCGGTAGGCCGTGTGACCTGTACTAATGGCGGCGCAACTCCATCCAGCCAGTAGACGGTGTTCTCCATCACGGCTTCGGCGTTCGCGTCTGAGGGATATGTGTCGGTCCCTTCGAAGTAGTCAAATGAGATGTAAACCACCCTCGAGTCCGCATCGTGTGTCGCTCGCAGGCCGGCAGTGTTAGTGGTTCCAGTATAGACCAGGATCTGATCGGCACCCATGCCTGGAGAGATGCGACTAGGAGAAGAGTCGAATACGTCGAGAGCGGCTAACCCGTTGGTTATCGGATCGGCCAGAATCCCGTCCGCAGTGGTCTGAGGAACACTGTCCGAGACGAAACTCGCATGAAGATTGGTCAGCATCCAACTGCTCCAGCCTCCGCCTTGGGCATCCTGACCGATGTCCTCACCGGTGATGAACAGGCTTCCTCCTGCTCCGAGGTACAGCTCCAGATTGGTCCTGTCAGTCAGGGAGAGAGTGGTCGTTGCCTCACCTGTGTACCACACTAGGGCGCCGTACTTCACCATGTCACCCATGCTCGGCATTGTCCTGAGGTTCTGATTGCCGTTGTCGCCGATTTCGAGTGTATCCCATAGGTCGTATGGGATTCCCTTCTTCGCCATTACATCCTCGAATCTCTCGAACCCCTCGTCCATCGTGTCCGTATTGTCTCCATTGACCAGCAAGACAGTGGGCTCGACGAAGTCGAGTGTCTCAGCCTGGAGCACAGGCCCGTTGAAGAAGTCCTTATCATAAGCGACATGATACCACATGTTCCTGTTGTCGGTCTGAACGAATACAGCCACTCCGAGGTTCCTCTTATCGGCTGTCACGTGGCTATCGGGTTCTGTGCCGTTCCAGGGACCGACCTGGAAGGTCTTGTAGTAATCAACCGAGTCCCCCATGTTGAAACCCGGAGGGAGGGACTCCTCGTTCAGGACTTTTCGCACTATCCTGTCGTACACCCTCTTGTGTCCTGCCGCGTTCTCAACCGTATTGCCATCCCTGTGGTAGTTGTGGTTCTGATAGACCATGAACCTGACCTTGAGGTTGGATTCGGTAATCGGATCGGTCGCCGTAATCCGAGCTTTCACGTAGCCCGTGTTTCCCGTGATGTTCCCTGACAGTTCTATGGTGAGGTTGCTCATCTCGGAGGGCATCAGCTCATCCTCAATCAATCCTCTGTCGTTGTTGTAGTTACCGTACCTGGAGCCCGCGCCGCCGATATCCCAAAGCTCGGCTCCGTTCGGTGAGGGATCAGTGCTGTCACCCGTGTATGGACCTCCGCCATCGATTATCACGGTCGGGAAGTAGTAGCCGCCACCGGCATAGAAACCCGGACGAGTTGCAGTGTCCGTCACGAAGAACTCGTCGGAGCCTGATGTGTGGTAGACCAGAACGACAAGGTTCTCGTGTCCGAACTCGCGTTCCAGCCTCTTGATCGTGTGTCCCTGGGAAACGCAGGGAGGACACCAGTCTGCCGTGAACTTCTCCAGCAGAACCTTCCTGGGCGTCGATCCGCCTCTGCTTCCTATCGCCGTTTCGGTAGTCTCCTCCGAACCAGACGATTCTGAGACATAGCTGAACCCGGCGAATGCCGAGCTGACAAATACCGCGGTCAGAATCATTGCCCACATATACGTGAATCGTGTCTTCATTTCTGCCTCCTCCTAGATGGCTGAACTGAACCCTAATGGCAATATGAGGGCTATTCTATATCAACGTTATGACCGTTTCAGGCATCCACCACGCTCCATACCCCGCAACATCCTTATCTACGGGCTCTGCAATCACAGGAGAGGTTGTAATCATGGCGACAGAAGAGAAAAGCAGCGAATCCACACTCCTCGACGCTCTCAGGATAGCTATGCAGCTGGAGGAGTACGGGTACAGCTTCTACAAGGAAGTGCAGGGGTTCGTCGAAAGCGACAAGGGAATAGCTCTCCTCGAGTACCTCGCGAGCCAAGAGGTCGATCACATCAAGTGGCTGCAGGTGGAGCATGATAAGCTCGAAAAGGACATCAAAGAGGGCCGGAGAAGCGACGAGAGACTGAACATCGATCTCCCGGACCCTCGGATTGTGTTTTCGAAGAAGGACGAGATAACGCAGAAGATGGACTCGATAGAGGCGACGAAGTTCGCGCTGGACATAGAGAGAAGGTCCATCGAGTTCTACTCCGATTGCGGTCAGCTGACGAGCGTGGAGACCGCGAAGGAGCTCTTCGAGAAGCTCAGTCGCTTCGAGGAGTCGCACGCGAAGCTGCTCCAGGAGAACCTCAGCTACCTCGAGACTGAGGGTGACTGGTACGGCTACACACCGATACTCGAGGGCTAGTTGCTCGACGGAACGGCCTTCGGGAACGCACGATCCCCGCACAAGTGGTGATGAGATGAGACCCAGGAAAGTCAAGATCAGGATAACGAGGATCCTCGAGGGCGGTGAATGTCCAGGAGGTCACACCGTGGGCGAGGAGTTCGTCTACCCAGATGACAGAGGCAAGATATGCGCCAGCGCGATGAACACTATGTTCCCCGCGGTCCGGGTGCTGCAATTCGGCGGCTCCTTCCCGTGGGAAGAGGATCCAGACGTGGCCGTCCTCTGCTGTCCGGACGCCAAGAACCCGGTCGTCTTCGAGCTTAAGAGAGAGAATCGGACCGGTGACTAGAAGTCCACGTCCAGATCCAGGAGCTGCTTGACGAACGGGCCGAAGACCAGGTCCTTTATCGTGATCATCCGCTTGATGCTGTACAGCCGGATCAGGGGCATGTCCGCGATCATCTCGTTCTCCTTCAGGTATCGGATCAGGGCGGAGTTCTCGACCTTGAAGTCCTCGTATGTCTTGTAGATCGAGAGAGTGAAGTTCTCGAACCTCTTGGCGGCCAGGAACATCACGGAGTCGGTGTCGATATAGCTCATGTCGATGGTCCCGCTGTTAAAGGGCGTCCTCGGACTGTACTTCGTGTGGCCCAGGCAGAGTATCTCGAACCCGAGCTTGTTCAGGTTCGGGATGGTGATCGTGCTGATCAGTCCCCTCTTCTCCAGCCTCCTGCGGATGTTGGATATGGTGTGCTTGGACAGGCCCGTCTTCTCGGCAATGGTCCCGTCCCTTGCATCGGGATAGCTCACGAGAGCGTAGAACACCATCTTCTCTCTCGTCTTCAGAGTGGCGGGGTCGCCCTTCACGAACTCCTCCCTGCTCTCCGCATCTTCATCGTCTATGCCGAAGTCCCTGGCCAGTAGTCTCGAGTAGTCGAAGAACCTGACTATGTCGCTCGTCTCCAGAGGGAAGACCATCTGCGTCGGGAATGTCGCTTCCAGCAATCCGAGCTCCGCGAACAGCTGCGTCCTGATGTCGCTGATCTTCTCGATGTTCGTGTAGTTCTTGGAAAAGCTCAGCGAGAACCCATAGTTCGTCTCACCGACGGAATAGAAGAGCTCGTCATAGATCTCGATCCTCTCCCTCGCTCTCTCGACCCTGGCCTCCGCAGAGACCGCCGGGTTGAACTCCGCATACGTCACGCCGAGCATCTCACAACCGAGGTTCTGGAGATAAGGGATCCTCTTTCTCGAGAAGTATCCCTCCTTCGCCAGCCGGTGCTTTATCGTGGTCACCGTGGAGTGCTTCATCCCGAGGATGTCGCTGAGCTCTCGGTCCTTCATGTCCGTGTAACGAACGAGGCCGTGCAGCACCCGCTTCTCGTTATCTGAGAGATGACCTCTTCTCACGGACCGCAGAAGGGGGCGAATCGACAAAAAGGTTTTCATGGGACTTCCCGATATCCTCCATCCGAATTGCGTATTTCGTCATTTGGGAAGGTTCGATAATCCGATTATTCCCATGTATCGAGGATAGAAGCGCGTCCCCGCAATCCACCAAATAAGGCTTATATATCCCTTGAAATGTAATTCCGTCTGCCTCGATATTGAGGCGAGGTCCCCCCATGGATGTCCGTTCCAAGACTCAGTTAACCTTCGGTTTTCTTGAGGGAACAGGCAGTGGGGCATTCTGGCATTGCGCACGCAGAGGACCTTACGTTTTCGGAGGTTGTTGTCCTTGAAGTACTGGCGCAGACCGCTTGACAAAGACGAGATCAAGACACCGAAGGGGCACATATACGTGATCCCGGACAGGTGCAAGGGATGTGGATTCTGCATAGAGTTCTGTCCGAAGGGCGTCCTCGAAGAGTCCAAGGAGATCAACAAGAAGGGGTATCATCTGCCCAAGATCGCGGATGGCAAGGAGGATGACTGCATGAACTGCAATTTTTGCATGCTCATCTGCCCTGAGTTCGCGATATACACGGAGGAAGGGAAATGAAAGCAGTGCTCACGGGAAGCCATTTCATGCTGGGCGATATCGCGTGTGCGGAAGGTGCTCTGGCGGCTGGCTGCAATTTCTTCGGAGGATATCCGATCACACCCGCGACCGAGACCGCCGAAAGGATGGCCCTGCGCCTCCCGCAAGTTGGCGGACACTACATCCAGATGGAGGACGAGATAGCAAGCCTCGCGGCTGTTCTGGGTGCCTCGTGTGCGGGTGCGAAAGCGATGACGGCGACGTCCGGTCCCGGATTCAGTCTGATGCAGGAGAACATCGGGCTCGGGATAGTGACGGAGACCCCGTGCGTGATCGTCAATGTCCAGAGGGGAGGACCATCAACGGGACTGCCCACCCTGGCGGGACAGGCCGACATGATGCAGGCGAAGTGGGGCTCCCACGGAGACTACGAGGCGATCGCCTATGTTCCCAACTCGTGCCAGGAGATGTTCGACTTCACGATCAAGGCCTTCAACACGGCAGAGAAGTACCGCCAGCCTGTGTTCGTCATGGCGGACGAGATAATCGGCCACATGACCGAGAGGGTCGTGATCCCTGGACCGAAGAAGATAAAGCTCGTATCTCGAAAGAGGCCAAAAGGCAAGAAGAACTACCTTCCATTCAAACCGGACAAGGACCTCATCCCGCCGATGGCACTTGCGGGAGAGGGCTATGGCATACACATCACCGGGCTCACCCACGATGCCCGCGGGTATCCCGTGATCGATGAGGAGACCCAGCACGAGATGGTCACCCGCCTGATCGAGAAGATCAGAAGGCACGCACCCAAGATATGGGAGTTCGAGGAAGTCGAGACGGAGGATGCGGATATCGTCGTCGTTTCCTACGGTGCGGCATCCAGATCGGCTGGGAGGGCGGTCAACATCGCGAGGAAGGAAGGGATAAAGGCCGGCCTCATGCGCCTGATCACCGCCTGGCCGTTTCCCGAGAAGCGGATAAAGGAGCTTGCGGAGAGTGCGAAGGCGTTCGTGGTCCCGGAGATAAACATGGGACAAATCTCCCGAGAGGTTGAGAGGTTCGCCTCCGGAAGGGTCCTCAGCGTTACTCACGCGGGCGGAGGAATGCTATCACCGGAAGCGGTTCTACAGAAGATCAAGGAGGTGGCGAAGTGAGTGCAAAAGGAGCAGGGAACGAGGGCAAGATCGAGACCGTTGAGGGGCACCCGCTGGATCACATCCTGAGACAGGACCGGCTCCCCCATATATGGTGTCCAGGCTGCGGGCTCGGGTCCGCGATGACCTGCTTTGCCCAGGCGATCGAGAGGGTTGACATTCCTCTCAAGAAGCAGGTGCTGTTG
Source organism: Candidatus Thermoplasmatota archaeon (assembly GCA_022848865.1). NCBI lineage: Archaea > Methanobacteriati > Thermoplasmatota > Thermoplasmatota archaeon. The sequence continues at coordinate 19,547 of JAJISE010000015.1, forward strand.
TCCGGAATCGGATGCACTGGAAGGATAGCGGGGTACGTCAATGTCGATTCCTACCACACGACCCACGGGAGGGCGATACCGTTCGCAACGGGGCTCAAGATCGCCAATCCGGAGCTCTGTGTGACCGTCTTCAGCGGGGACGGCGACCTCTTCGCCATAGGCGGGAACCACTTCCTGCACGCGGCGAGGAGAAATGTCGACATCAACGTCATCTGCGTCAACAACTTCAACTACGGGATGACCGGCGGTCAGCAGGGACCGACGACGCCGGTGGAAGCGAAGACCACGACGACCCGCTACGGGAGCTTCGAGCATCCCTTCAATCTTCCATATCTGGCGGCTGCGATCGGCGCCGTCTATGTGTCCCGATGGACGACCCTGCACTGTCGTCATCTCGAGAAGTCCATGGAGAAGGCCCTCCAGAAGAAGGGCTTCACGTTCATAGAGATCGTATCCCCGTGCCCCACCGGCTTTGGCAGGCCGAACAAGCTCGGGGAAGGACTTGAGGAGCTGAGGTACTACAGAGAGAAATCCGTGATAAAGAACGACGCCTCCTGGGATGAGATGGACCTCCACATGCGCGGGGAGGAGCCCATAGTGGTGGGCGATTTCCTGGACACGGAGAAACCGACCTACCTCGAGCTGGAGGAACAGATGCTCAGAAAAAGGGGGTTCATGAAGTGAGCCGAAAGGAGGTTCGTATGGGTGGCTTCGGCGGCCAGGGAATAATCCTAGCGGGCTTCATTCTGGGGAAGGCGGTCGCGATCTATGAGAAGAAGGAGGCCGTCCAGACGCAGTCCTACGGTCCAGAGGCCCGAGGCGGGTCCTGCCTCGCGGATGTCATCATCAGCGACGAGGACATCAACTACCCGATGGGGACGGTCCCCGACATCCTCGTCCTGATGTCACAGGAAGCTTTCAATGAGAACCATGACAAGATAGCCGACGATGCCATCTTGATCGTGGACGAGGACCTCGTGGATGCGTCGGCGTTCAGGAAGAAGAACAAGGTCTTCAAGGCTCCCGCGACGAGGATCGCGGAAGAACTGGGGAAGAAGATCGTAGCCAACATCGTGATGCTCGGGTTCCTGGCAGCCGTGGGGGATGTGGTCAGCCACGATGCCATGAAGAAAGCCATACTCGACTCTGTCCCGAAGGGGACGGAAGACCTCAACCTCGAAGCCTTTGAGAAGGGATACGAACACGGCAAGAATTCGGTGGCGAACTAGTTGGACAAGGGCGTCCTGGTGATAGGAGGAGGAATAGCCGGCATTCAGAGCGCGCTCGACACGGCAGATGCCGGTCGCAAGGCGGTCATTCTCGAAAGCTCTCCCTTCATCGGGGGTCGCATGGCCCAGCTGGACAAGACCTTCCCGACGAACGACTGCTCCATGTGCATACTGTCTCCCAAGCTCGTTGAGGCGGGGAGGCATCCGAACATAGAGCTCGTCACGAATGCGGACCTGATCGCACTGGAGGGAGAGAAGGGCAACTTCACGGCGACTATACGCAAGAAGCCCAGATACGTGGACGAGGAGAAGTGCGTCGCCTGCGGCATCTGTGCGGAGAAGTGTCCCGTCAAGCTTCCGAGCGAGTACGACGCTTCCACTTCCGAGAGGAAGGCGATATACCGAGCGTATCCTCAGTCCGTTCCGTCCACTTACGTCATAGACAAGGACAACTGCATATACTTCAAGACCGGCAAGTGCAGGGCCTGCGAGAAGTTCTGCGAGGCCAAGGCCATCGATTTCGATCAGAGCGAGGAGGAGGTCAGGATAGACGTCGCCTCCGTCATAATCGCATCCGGAGCGGACGTGTTCGATCCCTCCGAAATACACGAGTACGGCTACGGCGTGCTTCCGAACGTCATCACGAGCCTCGAGTTCGAGAGGCTTCTCAGCGCATCAGGGCCGACGCAGGGGAAGGTCGTGAGACCGTCCGACGGGAAGGAACCTGAGAACATCGCGTTCATACAGTGCGTCGGCTCCCGGTCCACGGTGTACGGAGGAGAGTACTGCTCCTCCGTGTGCTGCATGTATGCGCTCAAGGAAGCTATCGTTGCGAAGGAGCACTCCGATTCCATAGACATCCAGATCTTCTCGATCGACTTCAGGGCGTTCGGGAAGCAGTTCGAGGACTACCGCATCAGGGCCGAGGAGGAGCACGGCATAAGGATCTGGAGAGGGAACAGAGTCTCTGCACTGGAACCTGCCCTTCCCGGGGACGGAGTCCTCGTCGTGTACATCGACGGCGACGAGATCGAGCTGAAGGAGTTCGACCTTGTTGTGCTATCTGTTGGTCTGAGACCCCCAGAAGGGGCGGAAGAGCTCAGCAAGATCACCGGCGTTGAACTCAACGAGTACGGATTCTACAAGACCCCTCCGAATGAGAGCTTCCAGACGACGAGACCCGGCGTCTACGTCGTTGGGACTATCTCTGAGCCAAAGGACATTCCGGACACGGTCTGTCAATCATCTGCCGCATCATTGATCGCTCCCGTGTTCGAAGAAGTCGAAGTTGCCGATGACGAGACGGGAGAAGAGGTTCTGGCGGAAGAGGAGGAGCCCAGGACTGGCGTCTTCATCTGCCACTGCGGCATCAACATCGGCGGTGTCGTCGATGTCCCCTCCGTCGTCGAGCACGTGAGGACGCTTCCGAACGTCGCCTACGCCGAGGACAACCTGTATACCTGCTCCGTCACGACACAGGAGAAGATCAAGGAGGCCATCAAGGAGCACGACCTGAATCGAATAGTGGTCGCTTCCTGCTCGCCCCGTTCGTACGAGAAGCTCTTCCAGGAGACGATAAGGGAGGCTGGATTGAATCCATATCTCTTCGAGATGGCGAACATACGCGAACACTGTTCCTGGGTTCACTCCAAGGAGCCCGAGAGGGCTACCGAGAAGGCGAAAGGGCTCGTCGCGGCCGCAGTCGCGAAGGCGAGGCTGCTGGAACCCCTGCACAAGGTGTCCGTTCCAGTTAACAAGACCGCCCTCGTCATCGGAGGCGGATTGAGCGGGATGACAGCCGCATTGTCATTGGCGGAGCACGGGATAGGAGCGCACCTCGTGGAGAAGACGAAGGAGCTTGGCGGGAATCTGAGACGAGTTGCACACACGCTAGATGGCGAGGACCCGCAGGAGCTCCTCAAGGGCATGATACGGGAAGTGAGGGATAATGACAGCATTACGCTTCATATGGGAACGGAAGTTGAGTCCGTCGACGGATTCATAGGCAACTTCCACACCACGCTGGCGAACGGGGACGAGTTCGACCACGGCGTCGTGATCGTCGCCACAGGCGCTGTGGAGTACAAGCCCACGGAATATCTGTACGGGAAGAGCGATCGCGTCATGACTCAGCTCGAGCTCGAGGAGAAGATGTCGCACAAGGACTTCAAGCCCGAGAGCATGGTCATGATACAGTGCGTCGGCTCTCGTGACTCAGAGTACCAGAACTGCAGTCGCATCTGCTGTTCCACGTCAATCAAGAACGCGTTGCGGGTGAAGGAGAAGCACCCCGACATCAACGTGTACGTCCTGTACAAAGACATACGGACGTACGGGTTCAAGGAGAAGTACTACCGAGAGGCTTCAAGGAAGGGAGTCGTGTTCATAAGGTACGACGACGAGAACCCTCCCGAGGTCACGAAGAAGAAGGGGAAGCCACGAGTCGTCGTCAAGGATGCAACGTTGGGAGAGGACGTCTTCCTGGAGCCGGATTACCTTGTGCTCAGCGCGGGGATACGCCCGAATCCAGACAACGAGAACCTCTCCGAGACGCTCAAGGTCCCGCTGAGCGGGGACGGGTTCTTCCTGGAAGCCCACATGAAGCTCAGACCGCTCGAGTTCTCGACGGACGGGGTCTACCTGTGCGGGTTCGCGCACTCCGCCAAACCTTCGGAGGAGAGCATAGCCCAGAGCAGAGGCGTTGCCGCGAAGGTCCTGGGCCTGTTCTCCAAGGACAGGATAGAGGTCGAACCCCTGATCGCCTACGTGAACGAATCGCAGTGCAGATGGTGTGGCAGGTGCGCTGATGTCTGCGTCTTCGGTGCGATCGATATCGTGGAGTCCGAGGGCGTCAAGTACGCCAAGATAAACGATGTTCTCTGCAAGGGTTGCGGTGCGTGCGTCGTGGCCTGCCCGACGGGCGCGATGGACGTGCACGGGTTCACGAGCGGGCAGCTTGACAAGATCATAGAATGTCTGGAGTGGGAATAGATGAAGGCCCCGTTCGAACCGAAGATCCTCGCGTTCTGCTGCAACTGGTGCGCCTACTCCGGAGCCGACCTAGCGGGAACATCCAGACTGCAGTACCCGCCCAATGTCAAGATAGTGCGGGTGATGTGTTCGGGTCGCGTCGACCCCGGTCACATACTCCGGGCCTTCGAGACTGGCGTCGACGGCATCCTCGTCGCGGGCTGTCACCCGGGCGACTGCCACTACATATCGGGGAACGAGAGGGCGGAGGAAAGAATCGAGACCGCCAAGGCGGTGGCGGAGATCATCGGCATCGGCGAGGACCGCATACGACTGGAGTGGATATCAGCGTCGGAGGGCTTGAGATTCGCCGAGGTCATCGAGGACTTCATCAAGGAGATCAGAGTCAAAGGGCCCAGCCCGGCGGGAGGCGACGCGTGATGGAACTCGATGAGGCGGTGAGGGACACGAACGTCCAGATGTGCTATTCCTGCGGGAAGTGCACTCTCGCCTGTCCCCTTACTCACGACGATCACATCTACTCCCCGCGAAGGATTGTGGAGACGATTCTCGCGCACGGAGAGGAAGGAATCAGTCCCGCCGAGATGTGGGAATGCCTCACGTGCAACGCCTGCTCCACGTACTGTCCGTCCGATGTGAAATTTCCCGCCTTCGTGAGGGAGATCAGAGGCGAACTCGTGAAGGACGGTTCGTACGGTGAGTGCTCCCATGCGGGGATCCTTCATTCGTTGATGAGACTGATGGCAGGAGGCCAGGTGAAGCAGAAGAGGCTGGAATGGCTGGATGACTCGCTGGAGACGAGTCCGAGGAGCAATGTCCTCCTGTTCGTCGGCTGTGCGCCGTACTACGATGCCGTTCTTAGTGAGCACGGGAGCCATACTGAGACCACGAAGAGCGCCGTCAAGCTTCTCAACAGCATTGGCATCAAGCCGCGTCTCCTCAAGGACGAGGTGTGCTGCGGGCACGACATGCTCTGGACAGGGGAGACGGAGACGTTCGAGGACCTGGAAAGAATCAACACCGAGAGGATCAACAAGTCGAAGGTGAAGAAGATCATCTTCACGTGCCCGGAGTGCTATGACACCTTCAAGGAGAACTACAAGGACCTGAGAGAGGACATCGAGCTGCACCACCTTGCTCAGTTCCTGGGCGATAGGATCGATGACCTCGAATTCAAGGAGAACGGCAAGAAGGTGACGTTCCAGGACTCGTGCAGACTGGGAAGGTTCCAGGGCATCTACGAGCCGCCGAGAGACCTCCTGCTCGCCGTTCCCGGCCTGGAACTCGTCGAGATGGAGGACAACAGGAAGAAATCGGTGTGCTGCGGGACCTCCTGCTGGATGAACTGCGACCAGGAATCCAAGAGAATACAGGTGGAGCGCCTGGAGGAGGCCTCGACGATCGCCGACATGATGATCACCGCTTGCCCCAAGTGCCTCATCCATTACAGATGCGCGATGGATGGGCAGAGCAAGCTCGACACAGACGTGAAGGACCTATTCGTGATGTTAGCTGAATCACTGGAGCCGTGACGGGATGGATGAAGAGGAAGAGATCAGGATTGGAGTGTACGTGTGCCACTGCGGGCTCAACATCGGAGCGACCGTTGACTGCGAAGAGGTCGCCGAGCACGCGAAGACCCTGGATGATGTGGTCTACACCGAGCACCAGATGTACACGTGCTCAGAGCCAGGACAGCAACAGATCAGGGACGACATAAAGGAGCACAGGCTCAACAGGGTCGTCGTTGCGTCATGCTCTCCCAAACTGCACGAGGAGACGTTCAGGAACGCGTGCGAAGAGGCGGGACTGAACAAGTACCTCCTCGAGATGGCGAACATCAGGGAGCACTGCAGCTGGGTCCATCTTCACGAGAAAGAGGGTGCGACGGACAAGGCGAAGGACCTCGTTGCGATGGCCGTCGCGAAGGCTCGCCTCCTGAGACCCCAGATAGAGAAGAAGGTCCCCGTGAAGAAGTCCGCGATGGTCATCGGCGGCGGAGTTGCGGGCATTCAGGCGGCCCTCGACCTCGGGGATTGCGGATACAAGGTCTACCTTGTGGAGAAGGAGGCCAGCATCGGCGGGAGGATGGCGCAGATAGACAAGACGTTCCCCACGATGGACTGCTCGATCTGCATACTGGCCCCGAAGATGTCAGAGGTCGGCCGGCATCCGAACGTGGAGGTGCTGACCAACGCGACCGTGAGACACATCGACGGCTACATCGGAAACTTCAGCGTCCTGATCTCGCAGAAGACCAGATACGTCACGGACGAGTGCACGGTGTGCGACGACTGCACCGACGTCTGTCCGGTCACAACACCGAATGAGTTCGATCTGGGCCTGACGACGAGAAAGGCGATCTACATACCATTCCCGCAGGCCATTCCGTCGAGCTTCATCGTCGATATGGACCTCTGCCTCAACGAGGCCAATGTCAGGGCCTGCAACAAGTGCATCGAAGCCTGCGACAAGGAGTGCATAGACTTCGACATGGACCCGGAGAAGGAGATCCAGATCGAGGTCGGAACAATCATAGTCGCAACTGGGATGAAAACCTTCGATCCCAGAGACCTGGAGGAGTATGGATACGGGAGATACACCGATGTCCTCACGACGCTGGAGTTCGAGAGGCTCATCAACGCGTCGGGACCCACGGAGGGTCACCTCATCCGACCCAGCGATGGAGAACAGCCGAAGAACGTGGCGTTCATTCAGTGCGTTGGATCGAGGACCGAGGACAGGGGAAATCCTTACTGCAGTAACATCTGCTGCATGGAGACTATAAAGGACGCCCTTCTCATCAAGGAACACTGGCCCGAGATCGAGATAACCGTGTTCTACATGGACATCAGAGCCTTTGGAAAAGGGTTCGAGGACCTATACAAGCGGGCCAGACAGGAGGGCGTCCGCTTCATTCGCGGTCTGCCCTTCGACATCAAGAAGAATCCGGATGGCACACTGAGGGTGAGAGGGGAGAACACAACGCTCCAGGAGATCTACGACTCCGACTTCGGGGTGGTCATCCTCTCAATAGGCCTCGAGCCGCAGGACGACAGGGAGGACGTCCAGAGGCTGCTCAACATCTCGACTGACTCGAACGGGTTCTTCCTGGAGGCGCATCCCAAGCTCAAGCCCATCGACACGTCGACCGGAGGCGTCTTCCTCGCTGGAACCGCGGAGGCCCCCAAGGACATCAAGGAGAGCGTCACCCAGGCCTCGGCGGCAGCGGCAAGGGCCAACAGGCTCATGATACGCGGAGAGGTCACCGTCGAGGCCCTGACGCCCATAGTAGATGCCGAGCTGTGCACGGGCTGCGGGGCTTGTGAGAAGGTCTGTCCCTACGGCGCGATCACCGCTGACAAGGAGGCGAAGCTCGCTACCGTGGTTGAGGCGGCCTGCGCAGGGTGCGGAACCTGCGGGGCAGAATGCCCGACCGGAGCCATTACGATGAGGCACTTCACCGACGACCAGATCATGGCGCAGGTCGACCACGCGCTCGAGCGGGACCCGCAGGACAAGGTCCTGGTCTTCGCCTGCAACTGGTGTTCCTACGCCGGAGCGGACCTGGCGGGGGTGTCCAGAATGCAGTACCCGACGTCCTCGCGGGTGATCCGAACGATGTGCTCGGGCCGCGTCGCGGAGAAGTTCGTCATGCGGGCGTTCGAGAAGGGTGCGGCCGCTGTGCTGGTCTCCGGGTGTCATCTTCAGGACTGCCACTACATCAGCGCGAACCAGCAGACCGTCAAGAGAGTGAAGCGGTGGAAGAAGAAGCTGGAGAGGAAGGGAGTGGACCCGGACAGGCTCCAGCTGGAATGGATATCTGCCGCGGAGGCCGACAGGTTCGCGTCGAAGATGAAAGAGATGGACGAGATCGTCTCTCAAGTGACCAAGAAGGACATCAGCAAGACGAAGAAGGCGCTGAAGGCGAAGGCCTAGTCGATTTCATGCGACCACGTCCTCAGGTCATGAGCTCGGACCTGTGATGACTAACGAGAATGCTCCTCTTCTTCCATGAACGGAAGGAAGATGATCAGAGACGACCCCATCCACACCAGGGCTCCCATGACCAGGAGAATCCCGCCGAAATCGAAGACCGCCCCGAGCAGGATCAGGAGCAACGGGAGTATCACGGAGACGAAGAGAAGTATGAGCTTGGCCCTGAATGGTTCCATCTAATCCTCCTTCAATTACCGCTAGACCTTAATAACTTTCTGATTCCGCCGCCTTCCGCAGGGCCGCGATCCTCTCGGCCACGTTCCCGCCGTAGATCGCTGAACCCGCCACGAGGACGTTTGCACCAGCCTCGACGACGGACCTCGCGGTCGTGGGGTCAATCCCGCCGTCGACCTGCAGGTCGATTCCGGTTCCCAGTTCCTCGATCTTCCCGCGCGCATCTCTGATCTTCTGCACGACCTCGGGCATGAACTTCTGCCCGCTGAACCCGGGGTGAACCGTCATCACGAGGAGAAGGTCCAGTTTCTCGAGATAGGGTCCCGCCTCGGAGAGTGGGGTTCCCGGGTTGAGAGACAGTCCCGCTTTGTTCCCTCCCGCCCGGATCTCGTCCAGGACCGCATCCGTGTCCTTGTCCGATTCCACATGGATCGTGATGAGGTCGGAACCGGCGGCAATGAAATCCTGAATGAGCGTCTGCGGTCTCTGAACCATCAGATGGCAGTCGAACTCGAGGGTCGTGCATTTCCTTATTCGCTTGACCACGGGAGGTCCTATTGTGAGGTTCGGCACGAAGACACCATCCATGACATCTATGTGTATCATGTCGGCTCCGCCTTTCTCGGCAGCGACTACTTCCTCCCCGAGTTTGCAGAAATCCGCGGACAGAATGGAAGGTGCTATCTTGACCACGTTCCGCTGAATGCCCAGAGGTTATTAAAGGCTTTTGAGGTCGCGGTCTCGAGAGTGCGGATTTCCCTTAACACGAAATCTTATTACGCTTGAGCTTGTTACCCACTCGACTAGGTGGGGAGGTCCTGTTATGCCCAAGCACAGTCGAGAACTGATAGGTAAACTGGAGTATGAAGCTCTCAAGATCCGCCGACACCTCATACGGATGATCTATCAGGCGGGGTCGGGACATCCCGGGGGCTCGCTCTCCGCCACAGATGTGATCACCGCCTTGTACTTCCACGTGCTGAACGTGGACCCCAAGGACCCATCTTGGGTGGACAGGGACAGGTTCGTCCTGAGCAAGGGTCATGCGTGTCCCGCCTGGTATGCGGCTCTTGCGGAAACGGGCTTCTTCCCCATCGAGGAACTGGACACATTGAGGAAGATCGGGAGCAGGCTTCAGGGGCATCCGGACATGAGGAAGACCCCTGGCGTCGAGGCTTCCACGGGATCGGAAGGCCAAGGCCTCTCCAACGGAATAGGAATGGCCCTCGCGGCCAAGCTCGACAGACGGAGCTACCGCATTTATGTGATGGTCGGGGACGGCGAGAACGATTGCGGTCAGACATGGGAAGCGGCCATGTCGGCGTCCTTCTACAAGCTTGACAACCTCTGTGCCATAGTGGACAGGAACCTGATGCAACTTGACGGCCCAACGAAGCACATAATGTCCCTCGAGCCACTTGCGGACAAGTGGAAGGCTTTCGGATGGAAGGTCCTCGAGATCGACGGGCACGACTTCACGGAGATCCTGAAAGCCTTCGACAAGGCTGAGAGCGTGAAAGGCAAACCCACTGTGATCATAGCAAGGACGCTGAAGGGAAAGGGCGTCAGCTTCATGGAGGGAGCGGTCGGGTTCCATGGAAAGGCACCCAACGAGGAGGAGTACGAGCAGGCGATGACCGAGCTCGGGGGCGAACCATGAACTACGGGGCCTGGAAGAAGGAGAGCCAGAGGGACTTCTGGGCGAAGGCCCTTCTTGAGCTCGGAAGGGAGAGAAAGGACATAGTCGTTCTGAGCGCCGACCTCTCCACGTCCGTCAAGACCTCCGTGTTCGCAGAGGAGTTCCCGGAGAGACACTTCAACGTCGGGATCGCAGAGCAGAACATGATGAGCATCGCCGCGGGTTTTGCGGCCTCGGGGAAGACCGTCTTCGCGAGCACCTTCGCGGCCTTCGGGACGGGGAGGGTGTACGACCAGATCAGGCAGTCGATAGCGTATCCAGAGATGAACGTGAAGATAGTCGCGACGCACGCGGGAATAACGGTCGGCGGCGACGGAGCCACGCACCAGATCGTGGAGGACATCGCCCTCATGCGAGCTCTCCCGAACATGACGGTGGTCGTGCCCGCTGACGCACCCGAGACGTATCTGGCAATAAGGGCGGTCGCCGACTATGTTGGCCCCGTATACCTCCGGATGGGACGCGCGGATGTCCCCACGATCGCGTCCATTCAGGACGACTTCGAGCTCGGCAAGGCAACAGTCCTCCGGGACGGTGACGATGTCACGCTCATCGGAACGGGCGTGATGGTGTCAAGGTGCTTGGTCGCGGCCGACGAGCTGACGAAGGAGGGGATCGATGCCAGGGTCCTGAACATGAGCACGATCAAGCCGCTTGACAGGGAGGCCCTGATCAAGGCAGCAAGGGACACTGGAGCTGTCGTCACGGCGGAGGAGCACAGCGTCACCGTGGGAATGGGAGCCGCTGTTGCGATGGACCTGGCCGAGAACGCGCATGTCCCCATGAAGCGCGTCGGGATACCCGACGTGTTCGGAGAGTCCGGGGACTCGGACGAGCTGATGGAGAAGTACGGGTTGACGGCCGAGAACATAATCGAGGCGACGCACGACGTCATGAGAAGGAAGGGTGGAGCCCTATGAAGATATTCTTGGACACCGCGAATGTTGAGCACATCAGGGAGGCGAACAGCTGGGGAGTCGTGGATGGTGTCACTACCAATCCCACGCTCATCGCGAGAGAGGGTCGGAACTTCGAGGAGGTCGTCAGAGAGATCTGCGAGATCGTTGACGGACCCATCAGCGCTGAGGTCGTGAGCGAGGACGCAGAGGGCATGGTCAAAGAGGCCAGGGAGCTCTCCAAGATCCATAAGAACGTTGTGATAAAAATCCCCATGACGCCCGAGGGCTTGAAGGCAACGAGGGTGCTGAAGGATGAGGATATCAAGACGAACGTCACTCTGGTCTTCTCCTCGAACCAGGTCCTGCTCGCCGCGAAGGCGGGAGCCACTTATGTGAGCCCGTTCATCGGAAGGCTCGACGATCAGGGACAAGTCGGCATGGAAGTGATAAGGGAGACCGTGACGATACTCGAGACCTACGACTTCGACACGCAGGTGATCGTTGCGAGCGTCAGGCATCCGATCCACGTCCTCGAATCCGCCCTGGCGGGAGCCCACATAGCCACCGTTCCGTTCGACGTGCTCAAGAAGATGGCGAGGCATTCCCTGACCGACGTCGGGATAAGGAAGTTCTTGGAAGACTATAAGAAGATACCGAAGTGACCGCCGCCACCAGGTTGGCTGCGGACAAACCTTAATATTCGGAAAGTGAATCTCATAGGAAAGCCCCGATGGTGTAGCGGCCTATCATCCGAGCCTGTCGAGCTCGGGACACGGATTCAAATTCCGTTCGGGGCGCTAATCCCGGAGCGTGGTGGAGATCTCCTCCGCCAGCTTCTCCGTTTTGACCTCCTTCTGATCCCCGGACTGCATGTCCCGCACCGATACTGAGTCTCTGGACCACTCGTCCTCTCCCACGAGGATGGCGATCCTGGCTTTCGTGACATTGGCGTAGTCGAGGTTCTTGGAGGGGCCTCTCTCGTTGAGGTCCATGTCACAGGACAGGCCTCCCTCTCTGAGTTCCCGCAGAATCCCTAAGGCGTTGTCCCGCATCGTTTCCCCTATGGGAACGACGAAGACGTCGAGCTTCGGCAAGGGAAGCTGGATTCCCTGCTCCTCGAGGACCAAGAGAACCCTGTCGAACCCGATGGCGAAACCTGTAGCGAAGATCTCTCCGCCTCCGATCGCATCGCCAAACGAATAGGACCCCCCGCCACAGATCTGCTTCTCAGCACCGAGGTCGGGCGAGTCGATCTCGAAGACCATCCCCGTGTAGTAGTCGAGACCCCTTATCACGCTCAGGTCCAGATCGAAGTCCTCCATCCCATACTTCCTCAGCCTCTGTGCAAGAACGCGAAGGTACTCGATCTGGTCCTTGACCTCCTCGGATGACACCAGTCCTTCGGCCTCAGCGAGTATCTCATCCCCGCCTCGGAGGCCAATCAACTTCTCGCAGGGCTCGTACAGGTCCGCCCTTCCCAGCGAATCCAGCGTCGCCCGAAGGCCTTCGAGGTCCCTCTTGTCCAGGAGCTGCAGACACCTGGTCTGTTCCTCGCGGGGGATGTCGAGCACGCCTCTGAGGATGCCGATGTTGCCCAGACGCACCGCGATCCGCTTCATTCCCGTTGAGGACAGGCACCTGACGGCGAGAGAGACTATCTCGGCGTCCCCGTACAGGGGCTTCGAGCCTATCAGCTCCGCCCCGAAGTGATAGAACTCCCTGTACCGCCCCTTCTGCGGCTCTTCGTACCGGAAGCAGTTCGCCATGTAGTACCATTTCAGCGGCTTGGGGGCGTTCCGCATCTCGCTCACGAAGTACCGGAACACCGAGGCGGTGACTTCCGGTCTCAGGGCGATCTCCCTCCCCGCCTTGTCCTTGAAGGCGTACATGTCCTTGACGACCTCTGGCCCGGAACGCGCGGTGAACAGCTCGGTGCGCTCGAACGTCGGCGTGCGTATCTCCCCGAACCCGTACTGCCTGCAGACATCCCGGAACAGGTGTTCGACATAGTTGCGTCTATCCATTGTCTCGACGGAGAAGTCCCTCGTGCCTTTGGGGCGCGGAATCATTGCGCGCCGATTGAGTCGGGCTGACTTAAAGGTTTTCACGAAAAAGGTAATAGCGGAAACTGACCTTTGCAGGGGAAATGGAGTCTAAACGGGGCTTTCATCTGCTCATTGTGGCCTCCGCCCTGATGTGGGGGTCCTCGTTCCCTCTCATCAAAGTGACGCTAGACTACGTGAACCCCTACTTCTTGACGGCTGTGCGGATGCTCATCGCGGGCGCAATCGGGCTCGTCTTCGTCATGGCGTTCTCGCGAATGGCCATCTTCAAAGTGAAGGCCATCTGGATTCTGGCGGGTCTCAATGCCCTGGGATACAGCCTCCAGCACATCGGGATGCAGTACACGCTGGCTTCCGAGTCCGCCCTCCTCATCAACGTCAACGTGATATTCGTCGCCATTCTCGCCGCTTACATCCTGGGAGAGAAGATCACGGTCTGGAAGGCCTTGGCTCTGGCCCTCGGCGTCGGCGGGATCCTGATACTCACATCCAAAGGCGACCTGTCCTTCTTCGCGTCAGAGGAACTGCTGGGTCAGAGCATCTTGGTCGCCTCGGGCTTCTCATGGGCGGTGTTCATAGTCCTCATGAAGAGGCTCCTGGACACGCACGAGATCGCGGACGTTTCGATGGCAGTCGTCGCCGAGACCGCTCTCATTCTCTCTCCGCTCGTGGCGTTCTATCCATCCACGGGGATAGCTCTGGAGGGCTGGGCGGGCATCCTCTACCTGGGCGTCGTTTGCACAGCATTGGCACTCTTCGTCTACCTCGTCGGGCTCAGAAGGGTCGGGGCGACAACATCCTCCATCCTCCTCACGGCCGAGGTCCTGTTCGCCATAATCCTGTCCGTTCTGTTCCTGAGCGAACAGATCACGGCACCGCTGCTTCTGGGCGGACTGCTGGTGCTGCTCGCCATGATCTTAATCTCATGGAACAGGGAGACTACTCCACGGTAACGCTCTTTGCGAGATGCCTGGGTTTGTCTATCGAGCATCCCCTCTCCTTGGCAGTGTAGTACGCAAGGAGCTGCAGGACGACGGTCACCGGTATCGGCGTGAAAATAGCGGGGACGTCTGGAACGTAGAGGACGTCGTCGACATACTTCTCTATGTCCCTATCCCCCTCCGAGGCTATCGCGATCACCGGCGAGCTCCTCGCGCTGACCTCCTTGATGTTGCTGAGCATCTTCTCGTACGTGTGGTCCTTGATGGCAACGGCGACTATCGGCGTCTCCTCTCCCACCAACGCGAGCGGGCCGTGCTTCAGCTCACCGGCTGGATAGCCCTCCGCGTGGATATAGGAGATCTCCTTCATCTTGAGAGCGCCCTCGAGTGCGATCGGGTAGTTCACGTTTCTGCCCAGGAAGAACATGTCCCTGGCCTTGTGGTACTTCTTGGCGATCTTCTGAATCGCCTTGTGCTCGTCAAGCACGCCCTGGACCGCCCGGGGCATCAGGCGGAGCTCTTCCTTCATCTTCCTGGACTCGTCGAAGCTCAGCGTTCTCCTCGCGAGCCCGAGTTGAATGGAGAGTATGTAGAGGGAGACCAGCTGCGTCAGGAACGTCTTCGAGGCGGCCACTCCGATCTCCAGTCCTGCGCGCGTGTAGATGACGTCGTCGGCCTCCCTGGTGATCGAGCTGCCCACGTAGTTCGTGATCGCCAGGCTCCTCCGTCCGCGCCTTCTGGCCTCTCTCGCCGCGCCGAGAGTATCGGTGGTCTCACCGCTCTGGCTGATCAGCAGGACGAGGGGTCTGCCAAAGGCCGCCGTGGAGTATCTGTACTCGGAAGCGAGCTGTGCCTCCGTCGGGACCTTCGCTATGTCCTCGAGTATGTACTTGCCCGCCAGTGCGGCGTGGTAGGAGGTCCCGCAGGCCACGATCTTTATCGAGGGGAACGCATCCCGGCCGAAGCGGCTGACATCGAAGTCGGCAACGCGCCCGAGAAGCGTGTTGTGGACGGCCTGAGGCTGCTCGAATATCTCCTTGAGCATGAAATGTTCGTACCCGCCGCGCTCGGCGTCCTCAACGGTCCACTTGATCCTTTCAGAACGACGCGTGACCTCCTTTCCTTCGAAGGTCGTGATCTCGACGGACTCGGGGGTCAGGACGGCCATCTCGTTGTCGTGCAGCGCTACCACCCTGTCCGTCTCCTTGAGGAGAGCGGATATGTCGGACGCCGCGAAGTTCTCGCCCTCTCCGATCCCCAGGACGAGCGGGCTCTCCTTCCTGGCAACGACGATCTTGCCCTTCTCCTTTGAATGAACTGCGGCGAAGGCAAAGGAACCCTTCAGCATGGGAATGACCTTCCTGAAGGTGGATTCCAAATCCCCAGTGTAGTTCTCCTCCAGCAGGTGGACGAACGTCTCCGTATCTGTCTCGGATTTGAATTTGTGCCCCTTCTTGATAAGGGACTCCTTCAGCTCGAGGTAGTTCTCGATGATGCCGTTGTGGATGATGGCGATCTCGCCCTTGCAGTCGACGAACGGATGGGCGTTGACCTTGGTCGGCTTGCCGTGAGTTGCCCACCTCGTGTGCGCGATGCCGTAGACACCGGAGATGTTGGGCATCGATCCCCTGAGGTTGTCTATCTCGCCCTTGTCCTTGTGTATCCTCAGCTTCTTGCCCACGATGGCCACGCCGGCAGAGTCGTATCCCCTGTACTCCAGCCTCTTGAGAGAATCCAAGAGCAAAGGGGCGGCCTTTCTAGACCCTGTGTAGCCAACTATACCGCACATACCTACACCACGAGGCTCTTGTCTGGAATGGTCCCTCTGAGGACCCTCATCGCGCTGACTCTGGACTTCGCCCCCACGATCGATCCGGGGGAGGCGACGACGCCGTCCTCGCAGAAGACATCCTCCCCGAGGAAGGACCCGATGTCACCGACCTTGTGGAAGTCGCCCTCGACACTCATGGTCGCCGTCGACGAGCTCGAGGAGAACCGCGACCTCAGGAAGGCCCCTTCGCCTATGACGCAGTGCGAGAGGTGGGAGCCTGGCCCGATCGTGGCGTCGGACATGATGACGCTCTCCTCCACGACGGAGTTCGCGGAGACCCTGACATTGTCCCCGATGCTCGTCGAGGGGTAAATGACCGTTCCGGGGCCTATCTCGCAGCCCCTCCCGATCACGACTGGACCCTGAATGTAGCTTCCCGACCTGAGCAGGGACTCCTCGCCGATGAGGACTGGCCCCTTGATCGTGACGTTCTTCTCGACCTTGCCGGACTTCTCTTCCCCGATGTCCCTCAGGACGGTCTCATTGACTCTCAGTATGTCCCACGGGTACACGGCGTCTATCCATTTCCCGCTCGTGTGAACCGCGAGGACGTCGTCACTGCTTGACAGGTCTCTGACCACGGATGTGAGATCGTGAACGCCCTTCCTGGAGTGCGACCTGATCCTGGTGAACACATCACTGGACATGCGATAGATGCCCGTGCTTATGAGATTACCAACCATCTCCTCCGGCTTCTCCATGATGTCCGCGACCTTCCCTGAGCGTATCTGGACAACGCCGTACTTCGAGGGTATCTCGCTCTCCGTGATGAGCGCGCACGGAGACTCGTCCGCCGAGAGAAGGTCCTTGACGACGTTGGGATCTATCACGTTGTCTCCCGGAAGGACCACGAAATCGCCCTTCACCATCTTGCTGGCGGCCAACAGAGCATGGGCGGTTCCCAGCTGCTTCTTCTGAACCGCATAGTCGATGCGGGCCCCGTAGTCGCGTCCGTCCTCGAAGTGGGTCATTATCCTCTCTTTCTTGTATCCCACGACCATGATGATGTCGTTTATTCCATTGGCGACCAGGGACCTCACGACGTACTCCAGGATCGGCCTGTTCGCCACAGGGATCATGACCTTCGGCTTCGAATATGTGAACGGCCAAAGCCTGCTTCCCTCTCCAGCGGCCAGAATGACAGCTTTCATTGTACCACTCGCATAAGAAACCCAGGATCGATTTAACTCTTTTGTCCATTTTCTCAGACACAGCTGAGAAGGCTACGGGTCCAGAGCCTTTTGAGAGAGGCAAGACGGAGGCCAATCAGTACTCCCCTAGTCCCCTGACGACCAATATGATACCCATGACAAAGGATATGAGGAAATCAATCCAACCGAAACATGGACTGTATACGCCAAGGAGAGTCAAGAATAGAACGATGATGGACGCGACAATGAAGAAGATTCCCACCAGAGTACTTCCTGTTCGCACTCAATCCCTCTCAGCCGAATGAGTAATCCACCCGCCCATATGAAATCGTTTCGGGGAAACACTTAACCTCACGTCAGCGATTCTCGTACCGACCGGAGGGATACGATCGTAAGGGTTCCCTGGATGGACAGAGACGCCAAGATCAGGATGTATGCCAAGATGATGGCTCGGTTAGTCTTGATCTTCGGAGTGGTGACCGTGGTCATCTTCACCCCCTTCATATTGTACCTTCACTGGAGCCCCATCGCGATGATTGCCCTGGTCACAACCATACTCGGGATCATTCTGTCCGGCTACGCACATATCAAGTCCCCTGATTTGCCTGCATTGAACTTCAGAATATGGATTGCCGGAACACTCCTGATAGTCGTTGGCATGAGTGTCGCCGACCTGGACATCCGTGGAATCTCCTGGAGGGGTCTTGGTGGGCTTGCCCTTGAATGGGTGGTCTTCGGCTCTGCGATAGTTCTCAATGTCATTGCCGTGCGGAAGGAAAGCTCACCAGATGCAATCGCTTCGAAGTAAAGACATACTCCTTCCTCTCAGGACTGTCGCATTCCCCTGTGCACTGCGACCATTTCCTCAGAGCCTTTCAGATAGAGGCAAGATGGTAGCTACAGTTTCAGTTTCGTGAAGTCTCTAAGTGTAATGAGTGAAGGATAGACAAGAAACGGTATGGCAAGCATGCCTATCAGAATAATCGCATCAGCGAGGATGGTCCTCTCATGAGGAGAGTGGATCGCCCCAACGATGAGGACTACTAGGTCAGCCAACAGCAAGCCACAACCAACACCGAACATGAGCATATGGAACTTAACACTCACTCGATCCCTCACAGAGAGTCCATGACTTACACTCAGAAAAGCGTTTCCTCAGAGCCTTTGAGATAGAGGGAAGACGGAGGCTAATCTCGTGATCCAATTGATGTTGAATACTATTTGACCCGTGGTCTCCTCCGCGGGGGCCTCATGCGGCTATCGGTACCGGACGTAAGGGAGGCCGAACACGTTGGACAGATGGGCGACCTTGAGATTGCCGTTAGAGTTGTCGTGGTAGCTGATCAGGCCGAGGCCGTCAACGCCGATCGTGATGGACGTGAACAGGCCCACAACGCCCGCGACGTCGAGCGCGGTGAGGGTGGCGGCCGTGCAGGCGACGTCCGAGCAGTGGGCGACCTTGAGGTCCTCGTTCATCCAGTCGTAGTAGCTGACCAGGCCGAGGCCGTCGACGCCGATCGTTATGGACGTGTGCCAGCCCACGCTACCCGCGGTGTCGAGGTTTGTGCGGGAGAATACGGCACGTCCCACCCCGATCCCGGGCGGGCCCTGAATACCCTGCGGTCCTTGCGGGCCAGGATCACCCTGAGGACCCTGGGCACCCGTGTTGCCTTGAGGCCCCTGCAGTCCCGTGCAGTCCAGCACATCCACGGCCAAGTCGCCGTTGATGTCCTCTGCCGGGATATCTCCCGTTCCGTTCCCGTTGAGGTCCCAGCAGGCGATACCATCCGCGCCATCAACTCCGTTCGTGCCATCTGGTCCCTGCAGGCCAACACTTCCCTGTGGACCCTGCGGTCCCTGTTCACCCTCCTGTCCTGGTGCTCCAACGGTTCCCGCGGGTCCCGGAAATGCCACCATCCCGATCAGGGCCAAGGCGAGCGCGATGACCGCGATCACGAGACCCGGTTTCGAAACGTCGGTCCTTGGGGCTGGAATCGGCTCAGGAACTTGCTCACTGCTAATACTATGTGGTTCACTCATGAGAGAACATCCTCCAATGGTCAACATTAATTCGTCGAATAAAAGGATTGGGGCGAAATGAGCCCATGCGCAGGAAATCGACGATAGCGCCCAGAATCAGTCCAGGGATATGACCTCGAACGCGATCTTGTCCTCGGAGTTCGCGTTCCTCTCCATGATGTGAGAGATGGCCTCGTTGCAGTTCTCCTCCGTGCAGAGATAGAGGACGCTGAGGCCCTTTTCGACCGCCTCAATCGAGGCCTGAAGGGGTGCGAACTCTATGTCGGGCTCAAGTCCAGCTCGACCAGCGAGGGCCCTTCCCGAGGCGCCGGACACGGCTATGAGGTCAGGGTTCTCCCCGCTCATCAGATGCTTCAACTTGGAGAGGTTCGCTCCTCTGCTGCCCTTCTTCTCGAGCCCGGGTATCTTCCCGAAGACCAGCTTCCCTGGATTCAAACCCATTATGCCATCAAGCTCAGAGATCGCGATGTCCTGGCCCTTCTTCGAGCCGAAGAGAGCGCGGCCGGTGGACGAAGAGCTCCTTCCGGGATAGGCCTTCAGGTAGCCGTTCTCCATAATCAGCCCGACCTTCTGGCCCTTCCTGATGTCGGAGGCGGCGATTGCCCAGCACACGTCGATTATGGCCAGGTCCTTGGCGGAGGACTCGATGAACCTCCTCAGCTCGGAGAACCTGTCGTGAAGGAACTGAACGCCCTCCTTCGTGGGCTTGTACACCCCTCCGACATTGTGCACGAGGCCCTCGGTGGTCATCGTCTTCAGATAGTCCGATATCCCCTGAACGGTCATCCCGAACCTCTCGGCGAGTGTCTTCAGCTTCGAGTGTTCCCGCTTGACCAGTTCCAGGAGGATGAGCAGCTTCGTCGTCTCCCTGAGGTCCCTCAGCAACGTCAATCAATCACCCCCGCCGCTGCCTCTCTTGGCTCTCCTTGCAGTGGGCACTATCATCACCAGACCCGTGGAAGGGCTTCTTTCGATCGCGACCTTCACGCCGTACACCTTCTCGATGTTCTCGTTCGTCAGCACGTCCAACGTCCCGCCGACCTCTTCTACCTTTCCCTTGTCGAGAAGGACGACGTTCTCGCAGTACCTGACGGCCATGTTCAGGTCATGGAATATCGCGACAACGATGAGGTTCCTCTCCCCCGCAAGTCTCTCGATCATGTCCATGATCTGCAGCTGATAGCCCAGGTCCAAATGAGAGGTCGGCTCATCCAGAAGCAGCACTCTCGGATCCTGGGCGAGCGCTCTAGCTATGACCACCCTCTGCTGCTCGCCGCCGCTGAGCTCGGAGAACATCCTCGACCGAAGGTGCCAGCAGTCGGTCGACAGCATCGCTCCCTTGATAACCGCCAGATCCTCCTCGGACTCCATCTGAAGACGTCCGATGTACGGTGTCCTCCCCATGGCGACAATCTCGTACGCCGTGAACGCGAACCCGGGGCGGGTGGTCTGCGGAACGACGCCCACCTTGCTCGCCACATCGCGGAAGCTCATCGTCGACAACATGTCAGCATCCAGCCACACGACTCCGCCGATGGGTTCCAGGACCCTGCTGATGCATCTGATGAGGGTCGTCTTTCCGCACCCGTTCGGACCGACGACACCGAACAGCGTTCCCGAGGGCACGTCGAACGTGACGTCCTTCAGGACCTCCGTGCTGTCATAGCTGCATGAGACGCCGTCGATTCTAAGAAGCATAAGCAAACCCTGTCTTCCTCGAGCGGAGAAGATATATGAAGAACGGAGCTCCGCAGAAGGCGGTTATTATCCCTATGGGGATTTCCTGTCCCCCCGCCACGGTCCTCGCTAGGACATCCATCCAGATGAGGAATATTCCCCCCGCGAAAGCGCTCGCGGGGATGAGGATGCGATTATCGGGACCGAGCGTCATTCTGACTATGTGGGGGATTATGAGACCCACGAAGCCGACTATTCCCACGAAGGCGACCGCGATCGCCGCGAGGATCGATGCGGTCACAAGGACTATTATCTTGACCGTGTCGGCGTCCACTCCGAGCTGTTTCGCTGTCTCCTCGCCCATCAGCATCACGTTCATGTCCCTGGCGAACAGGAAGACGACGAGCCCTCCCATCGCCAGCACGAACGTCGTTATGAGGACCTCATCGAACGTGGTCAGGGCGAAGCTGCCCATTATCCAGGAGATTATCAGGTCCCTGTCCTTTCCTGCGGCGTAGAGCATGTAGAAGCTCACGGCGGAGAGGAAGGACGCGATCGCGACGCCCGCGAGCAGGAGCGTGTCCGTCTTGATCCTGCCCCTGACCTGCGCTATTCCGTACACGGCCGCGACCGTGATGAGAGCACCGGAGAAGGCAAGGATCGGCGTGGAGAGGAGGGAGGTAAGCCCCCAGATGAGACCCAAGGACACGCCGACGGCCGCGCCGGAGGACACGCCCAGGATGTATGGCTCCGCAAGAGGGTTCCTGAATAGGCACTGCATGACCGCGCCTGAGATGGAGAGGGCCGCTCCGACCGCACAGGCGAGCAGGATCCTCGGCAGCCTCAGGTTGACCAATATGCTGGAAAGTGGTCCCTCCGCAAGAATGGAATCGAAGAAGTCCGCCCAGGAATATCTGATGGGCGTCCCCACTCCGATG
>JAJISE010000016.1 GCA_022848865.1 Candidatus Thermoplasmatota archaeon
GGAACGTATCCCTCGTTGAAGCGCTCGCTGTTCCCCACGAAGTCGAGCATGAGGAATGATCTCTTCCCCGCGCACAATCGCGTCCCGCGACCGCGTATCTGCTTGTACAGTATCTCCGAGCCCGTGGGGCGGCAGAAGACTATGTTCATGGCCCCGGGGCAGTCGAAGCCCGTGTCCAGCATGCCGACGGAGACCGCGATCCGAGGATACTCCTCCCGCTTGAAGCGCCTGATGGCGTCCTGCGGGTCCTCGCTGTCCGTCGTAATGGCCTCCGCGTATCGCCCGCCGAGTGTTCGGACACGAGGACCGAGCAATGGCCACCACTGCAATAGGCAGAGTTCTCGACTCCAGGAAGATGCCGAGATACGTCCTCGACTAGGTCATGTATCATGAGTTGCTCCATATCAAACGCGGCATCGGATATTCGGAGGGGAAGAGAAGGACGCACACGAAGGCCTTCCGAGGGGAAGGGAGGAAGTTTACCAGATACGAGCAGGCGAGGGACTGAGGTCTCATGAGATTCTTGGATGACGGGCATACAAGCCAGGGGATGGAAGAAAGATGCGTGGTGGACAGAGATACTCTTGGATACGCAATCACGAGGGCAAATTATATGTGCATTTATGTCATAACATCCCAAGAAGTGGGATATTGTGACACGAATGAAGACTCCTATGATATGGAAGAAGCTGCTGATAGACGGACATAAGATAGCCACTTCCACGAAGATTCATGAATTAGCTCGCAGACTGGAAAAAGGGGACGTGAGGAGCCTTCGGTATCTTCAAGAACAAGGCTACATCTCGAGAATCTTGAGAGGGATCTACTACGTCAAGAGCCCGGACGAGCGCGAGAGGGGTTTCTTCCAACATTCGGTCTATGAGATGGTGTCCAAGGCTCTGAAAGCCAAGGGCGTCAAGCACTGGTATTTCGGCCTGGAGACAGCTCTCAGGCTCAACGGCATGACTCACGAGTACTTCGCAGTAGACTATGTCATAACCGATTCGTACAGGAGCACCAAGGTGATCAACATCCTCGATACGAAGTTTCAGTTCTTGAAATGGAGCAAAAGGCATTTTGATTTCGGCATCGTGAGAAGGGATGGCCTGATGTGCTCGGACAAGGAGAAGACGGTGCTCGATCTGGCCTACAGGCGATACAGAAGAGGCGAGGGAAGGCTGCATGCAGTCAATCTTATCCAGGAATACATGGGGATGTTGGACAAATGGAAGTTCGAGAACTGCCTGGACCGCTACCCACAAAGATTCCAAAAGGCGGTCAAGGGGAGCCTATGAAGGACTTCTTTGAAATGCTGAACACGCTGGGAAAGCCCAAAAGGAGCGACATAATCGAGAAGGACTTTCACCTCCACAGATTACTGCATATGATATCCCAAGACGATTACCTCAGTGGAAGTCTCACCTTCAAGGGGGGAACATGCCTCGTCAAGGCCTACCTGGGGTTCTATCGCTTCTCAGAGGATATCGACTTCACCTGGCAGAGTGATGACCTCTGGAAGGGCAGGACCGTGGCCGAAACGAGAAGGCTTTGCTCCGAGGAAATCACCACCCTTGCGGGGCATTTCAGGGTCATGGCCGACACCCTCGGAATGAACTTCAGTGGCGACAAGACCATAGCAGGCGAGGTTCACATCAGCAGCGGTGGCAGGATGGTACTCTTCTTCATCGGCTACCAATCAGAGATTTTGAACATGCCCAGCAGCATCAAGGTGGAGATCAACTTCGTGGACAAGACTCTCTATCCGTTCAAAGACAGGGAATTGAGAAGCTATGTGGAGAACGTAGAATCGGAGGAACTGGAGTTTCTCTATGAGAAGCTCTGGAACGAGTACAATACAGAAATACAACTTGGCTGCTACGATCCCAGAGAGATATATGTGGAGAAGTGTAGGGCGTCATTGACCAGGATGGCATACAAGCTTCGGGATGTGATAGACATACTCTTCATGGAAGAGGAATTTGGCTACTCTGTCAATGAATACAAGGAGCAGATCGAAGAGAAGGTCAGATTCATGCTCGAGCTGTACGAACGATACAGGGAGAACATAGAGTTGATGCGGTTTCCACCTGCAGACATCCTGGGTTCGGAGGAAATGAAGCTGTTTCTGATCGAGCCACCGAAGGACTTGGGTCTTGAGGTTCTTCGGATACACAGCGAATTGGATGACATCCGAAAGGAACTGACGGCTTAATCATTCGGAGAGGTGTCAGGACCTGAGATGAATCGATGTCTTAGTCCGAGTGCCTTCCCCGCCGGTGTCAACCGAAAGCGAGGAGCGCGCCCCTTCCAAGAAGCTGCCTACTGGCGGTAGATTGTGCTCCTATGGCCCAGAGTGAGCACGTACACGACCTCCTCTCCCCAGTCGATGTCCGCTATCAGGCGGTGGTCCACCACCCTGATCTTGAACGCGCCGATGCCTCGAAGAGGTGACACGCTCCGCCTCGGGTTTGCGGCCACCTCGCGCAGCTTCCTGACTATGCGCTCCCGGACTTCCTTGTCCAGCTTACGGAACTTCTCCGCGGCCAGCTCGGTGAACTCGACCCGAAAGGGCAAGCGCTCACTTTCCCTCTAGCCCGCTCAATGGGACCGTCTTCCGCTGCCGCACCTGCCTGCGGGCCTCGAAGATCTCTTCCAGGGTTTCCACGCTGAGCTCCTCCTCCAGGGACCTCGCGATCGCATATCGTATGAACTCGGACTTCGAAGGGAATCCTCTCCTGACCGCTGTCGCGGAGATGAGCTTGTCCTGTTCGGGAGAGACCTTCAGGCTGATTGTCTTCATCCATAATAGGTATTACGCGCGTATTACTTAATGCTTGCTGCCTGAGCCATCATCGACAACCGATTCCGCATGCGAAGTACACCGAAGAGGGCCATACGAGATATGCGTCCCGTCCCTGCGGGAGAATCGCGGGAGGCGCTGAGATAGAGCCTGGGATGCATCAAGTACCGGGGGCACGCGGGACGCCGTCAGATTCTCAGCGATCCTCGCCTTTCGGGGTCATTCCGGGATTACTTAAGTCTTTGCATGGACTTGTCGGAAGTTCCCAGTAGCTTCCTTGCAGTCCGCTTGCTCCTTTCTTGCAGGTTTCTTGCTCCTCGCTTGCTTGATCCTTGCTCCTCGCTTGCTGAAACCTTGTGACATCCTAGGGACTTACCAGGGACATACCTGCTACATCCTTGCAGGATGCTTGCATTCTCCTGCAGTTCCGCCCAGTGCCCCCAGAGGCATTCGGAGGGGCTCGGGTCTCCTTGGGAACGTCCAGAGGCGGACAGGAAAAGGCATATCCTCTGAGACAACGATGTGACCTTCCGTGGCTTGGTGAGGGGACAGATACATGGACATGGACGAACGATGCTCCAAATGCGGGGAAGGATGCGAGAAGGGAAGCGACCAGTGGGACACGTGCGCCGAGCTCTCGGACGAGGAGTGGCTGGAGCTTCTGGCGGGCGGGATGTTCTTCACGGACTTCATTGAGACCATGTTCTAGAATGAGGTCAGAACCCGCGGGAACTGGACAGCGGACCGCCTCAGGCCTGGGAACGCCGCTCGAGGATGTATCCCGTCAGAACGTAGACGCCTATCCCCAGGCTGACAAGGCCTTGGCTCAACATCCAGGCGAGCGCGACCCCGATCAGACCGAACACGTCCAGAAACACGTACGCCAGTCCCACGATGACGAAGGCGTTGAACATGGGGATGGCTATTATCGGCCTCAGCCTCTTGAGAACCCGCCTCGTTGCCATGAAGATGCTGTTGAAGGTGATGAAGACGCTGGAGAGCGCGAACACCTGCAGCAGGAGCAGCCCCCCGGCCGAGTACTCCTTTCCGAAGAGAAGGAGCAGGTACTCGCCGAGGAGAAGGACAATGACCACGGCTGGTATCAGAAGAATGAATACGAACTTCAGCGCCTTCCGCACGTTGCTCTTCAGCTCCCTCTCGAAGTGCGAACCCTCCGCGAAGAGGGACAGGGTCACCGCGTACGCTATCGCGAAGATGAGACCGGAGATCATGAGCGCGAAGTAGTAGTACGCAACGTTCTCACCTGCGACCTCCAGTCCCTGCGGGCCGAAGAAGTTGAGTATGACAAGCGGGAGCAGGAAGGCGGGCATCCCGCCGAAGATCTCCGCCACGTAGTTCCCCGCCGAGTAGCGGACCATCTTACCGATCGCGCTCTTCTTCACCGTCGGCACCGGCCGATACCCGGGGTTCACGCGTGGCATCAGCACGAACAGACCGAACAGCACTGTCAGAAGAAAGGCAACGCTCATGGAGGCAAATATCCCGAATGCCCCTAGCCCGAACAGGAGGAAGAACACCGCCGGAAAGGCAATCCTGGACCCGCTGATCAGACTCCCGATGAAGACGTACTCCGCCTTCCTTCTGGCAACGAAGACCTGGTTCATCAGCGGGAAGAGGACGAAGACAACGGAGAAGAGCACAAAGGCCACGAGGAAGACCGGGTTCTCGCGGATGAAAGTGAGCTTCTCGGCCCAGATGTCCAGGCCGGCGAGGAAGACTATGGAAACGAGGATGACCATCCCGCCGCTGATCGTGAAGCAGGTGTTGATCAGGTCCTTCGAGTTCTTCCCTGCATTGGGGAGGAACCTGATCAGTCCCACGTCGAACCCCAGCTTCGAGAGCATGGCGAGGAAGACTATGGCCTGGAGCGTCACAACCGCCAGTCCCGCCTGGAACGGCTCGTAGTACCGTGCGACGACAATCCAGAAGACGAATCCGAGGCCGCTTGCGGCGACCGTGTTCGCCATCAGGAAGATCGCGTTCTTGTAGAGCGGCGTCCTCAGGAATTCAGGTAGTCTGCGAATGTACTCTCCGACGAATGCCATGATCCCACTTTCTGCGTCCGTGCCTCGATATCCGTGATCTCAAGAGCGGTCGACCAGCTCCTGACCCGCGCTCACTAGAACCGCTTTGCTTTTAAACGTTTCTCAGCTGTTCCCAAGCGCGTCAACTATCCTCGCGGAGGCCGTGCCGTCCCCGTAGGGGGATGGAGAGGTCGGGCTCTCGCCCTTCTCCGTGTAAGCGTTGATCGCGGCCAACGCTCTCTTCGAGTCGGTCCCCACGACCTCACAGTAGCCGGCCTCGACTGCTTCTGGTCTCTCGGTCGACGTCCTGAGCACAAAGACCTTTTTTCGTATGTTCGGGGAGGTCGCCTCCTCCTGGATGCCTCCAGAGTCCGTTAGTATGAACTCGCACCCTCTCATGAGGAGGAGGAAGTCGAGGTAGCCGACCGGTGGCAGGAGCTGGACGTTCTCCGATCGGGAAAGACCGTCGTAGAGGCCGAACTCCTTCAGCATCTTCACCGTCCGTGGATGAATCGGATAGACCACGGGAACGGGAGACCCTAGAAACGTCTCAACGAACTCCGAGAGAACGTCGCGGTCGTCCACGTTCTCCTTCCTGTGGGCCGTCGCCAGGCAGAATCTCTCGAACCCGATCTTGTCCAGGATGTCCGACTTCTCCGCGGCGACCTCCATGAAGGTCATGCAGGCATCGATGACCGTATTGCCCGTCACCCAGATGCGTCCCCAGACGTTCTCCTTCTTCAGGTTCTCCTCGGCTGCCGTGGTCGGAGCGAACAAGAAGCTCGAGAGGTGGTCGGTGAGCTTCCTGTTGTGCTCTTCTGGCATTCTCAGATCGTGGCTTCTGAGACCCGCCTCGACATGGCCAACGTCGATCCCCATCTTTGCGGCTGCCAACGCGCCCGCCAGGACGCTGTTTGTGTCTCCCTCAACAAGAACAACATCGGGCTCGGTCTCGCCAAACGTTCTCTCGAGCTTCACCAGGGCCTCTCCGGTCTGCACAGCCTGACTGCCCGAGCCGACATCGAGCGTGCGGTCAGGGTCCGGGAGACCCAGGTCATTGAAGAAGACCCCGGAGAGCTCCCTGTCGTAGTGCTGGGCGGTGTGTATGATGTCGAAGTCCATCTGCCTTCTCTTCAGTTCAAGCACTATGGGTCCCATCTTGATGATCTCGGGTCTTGTGCCCACAACGAGCGATATCATGACGGTCTGCGTAGGCTGGAACCCGCATAAAAGCTCTTCTACGACGGAATGTGTCACAGAACAACTTGGCAGTGGAGAGACGGCGAAGGCGACCAGCCAGACTTACGTTCCTCCCTCGGGACCCTCGACATTGAACCTGCCCAGGAACAGGAGGAGGGCGAGGTAGACGAGGATGATCGCGCCCACGACCTCTCCCGCCATGGCGTAGGGGCTCGCGGTGAGGTGCCCCCAGCTGAACTCTCCGGTGGGGAAGCCGAGACCGTAGGCGGGCCAGAGGAGTATCTCAGGGTCTTCCCACATGAGGTCGAGGAGGAGATGTATCCAGACGGCGAGGGTGAAGAGCAGGGGCAGGAACGATGTCGCCAGCTCCCTGCGGGTCGCCCAGCGCCACGCGACGAGAGAGACGGCCATGACGATGACGGAGAACAGGAGCGTGTGGGCGAACAGCCTGCCGCCCCCCTGAAAGCCGTAGAGCAGCCCGATCGGCTTGTCGATCAGGTCTGGGAGCACTGCCGCCACTCCGACGATTATGACGAACGTCTTCGGGTCCGGGCTCTTTTTCAGAATGCGCACGAGGGCGAACGCGACGCCCAGCGCTATCCCGACGTGACCCAAAGGGAACATTTCGCCACTGGAAGAGCGACTTAGCAGAAATCGTTTGTGTTCGAGGGCCCACGCGCATGCATGTTCTGTGCGCCCTCCGTGATTCGAAGCGCCTCGGTCGGAGATGCAGCCTACGCGCCGTCGTCGGGACCCGTCTTCAGCCGCCCGTCGAAGAGGAAGAACTTCTTCTCGATGTGGTCGTACAGCAGCGGGTCGTGCGAGGCGACTATCACGGTCGCATCGAAGCCCTCCCTTATCCTCCTGAAGGCGTCCAGGACCATCTCGCAGCTCTTGGAGTCCAGCGACGCGGTGGGCTCGTCCGCGAGCAGTATCGCCGGGTCGTTCGCCAGCGCCCTCGCGATGGCCACCTTCTGGCTCTCGCCCCCGCTGATCTCCCCCGGTCTTTTCTTGGCGAGGGTGTCCAACTCGAAAGCGGCCAGCAGGCTCTTCGCCTTGGCGTCCGCCTCCCCGTCCCGGGCGATCTTGAGCGGGAGCAGCACGTTCTCCTCCACCGTGAGGTCGTCGATGAGGTTGTGGTGCTGGAAGACGTGCCCTATGCTCGTCAGCCTGAGCCTGGCCAGCTGCCTCGGGGAGAGCTCGGACGTGTCCTTGCCGGCGACGATGACCTTCCCGCTCGAGGGGACGTCTATGCACCCCACGAGGTTCAGGAGGGTCGTCTTCCCGCTGCCGTTCCTGCCCCAGAGGAGGACCATCTCGCCCTGCGCCACTTTGATGTCGACGTCCTTGACGACGTCCCTGACGCCGTCGTAGCTCTTGGAGACCTGCTCCACAACAACAGGGAATTCCATCGTTTCCACCGATATTTCTTTAAATTGGCAGGTGATTGACGTGTCATTCATCCAGATGGTATTAAATGTTTCCCGGAGGCCAGGATGAGGGATGTATTTCTGAAGATGGCCACGAGGACTAACTGGAGGACCCTCGTTACCGTTGTCGGAATAGCAGCGTGCGTGATGTACATGGCGGGAACGACCGCCATGGTGGAGGGGCTCGACTCGGGGACGGACGCTCTGGCGGCCAGGGTGCAGGAGGGCCCGTACATCGCGCTCGAAGGCTCGAACCTGGCGGACAGCACGGTGCCGATGAGCGTCCTGGACCTGATCGAGGGGAACCGCACGCTCTGCTGGGCCTCCTGGGTCGACGTTGAGATTCAATCCGTTCACGTAGGCAGCACGTACGCGATCGCGTGCAACGACACGAGCGGGATGGTCGTCCCGGACCTCGCCCCCCTGAGCGGGTCCTCGCTGTGGATGGGAACCCGCCTGAAGGACGACGCGGAGAGGATGAACATCACCCTCTCGAGCGGCACCGAGGTCGTCCTGGACACCGCGCAAGGGAACGTGACCCTCGAGTACGAGAGGACGCTCAACTACGGCGCGTTCTTCTCCACCGACTGGGTACTGGTGTCGGAGGACGTCCCCCCGCCGATCGCGCCGAGCGTGGATTCCGTCTCGTTCATACTCATACCGAAGGAGAGCACCGAGGACCTGGAGAGGCTGCGGGAGGAGGGGCTCATGCTCATACCGATGACGGGAACGATCGCCTTCTTCAAGGGAGGGATCGAGCAGGTGCAGTCGAGCCTGTACGTCGTGTCGCTGTCGACGTCGGTCGTGATAGCCGTCCTGGTCGCGAGCCTGATGAGCGTCGAGGTCCACTACAGGAGGAACGACATCGAGGTCCTCAGGCAGATAGGCGGAAGCCCCTCGCTGATAGCGGGGATATTCACCCTGCAGACGCTCTACGTGTCCGTCTTTGGCGGGCTTTTGGGAGTCACGCTGGGATACGTGGTCACCAACTTCATCACCTCTTTCGCGCCCCTGATGGGGTACGCGAGCTTCGTCGTCCCGCAGGCCACCCTGAGCTCGACGTTGCTGCCCTTCATCCTCGCACTGGTGTTCGGGATCATTGGCGGGCTGCCTGTGGCAATTCTTGCATCGAGAAAGCTGAAGAAGGAGGGACCGCCACGCTGATCAGGAAGAGGACCGCCGTAGGGCTGGTGCTCTGCATCGCCCTCCTCAGCGGCTCGATCCCGCTGCTCCTCGCGATAGGCTCACTGCCGCAGGAGCAGTTCTACGGCGAGAACGTGTACGTCGTGTCCCAGATAACCAACGACGAGCCGCTGCCGCCCGAGCTCCTTGAGGACCTCAGGGACCAGACGTGGATCGACGCCATCAGCCCGGAGACGTATGCCTTCTGCGTGGTGAAGGGCGAGCCCGTGGTCGTGAGGGGCATCGACAGCGAGGGCTTCATCGCGATCGACCGGGGCGAGGTCACGTCAGGCTCGGCGGACGGCGTGTTCCTTCTGGCGGGCGAGCGCCTCAGCTCGAGACTTGACATCAACCTGGGCGACAGGATCATACTCACCGGATCGACGCACCCCTACCTGGAGGAGATGGAGGTCACGGGAATCTACGAGAGCGGCGGCCCGCCGAACGACGAGATACTCATCCCGCTGAACCGCTCGTGGGGCATATCCCCCGTGGGAAAGGACGGCCTGCTCGCCATCAGGGTGAGGACGGACGAGTATGACACCCTGAAGGATCACCTGAACGGGACCGGTGTCCCCCTCGTCCTCGGGGACGGGACGAAGAGCGTCGTGCTGAACAGCGACGAGAGGTTCGACGCGAGGCTGGCCACCCTCCTGTTCCAGCATCCCGAGCTGGGCGGTGAGAGGGGCGTGGCGCACACGAGCGTCTTCGTCCAGCAGGCGGGAAGCAGCGTCCAGATCGTCGTCTGGGGATTCCTCGTCCTCAACAGCGCCCTCATCACATTCGGGATCGTCGCCGTGCTGGCCAAGGCCGTGGTCGAGAAGAGAAGGGACTTCGGCGTGCTCTCGGCGATCGGTGCGAACCGAGCGCAAATGGCCAGGATGCTCCTGCGGGACCTGGTCATCCTCTCCGTGCCGGCGGTCCTGGCGGGGATCCTCCTCGGGTATCTCCTCGCGACCGCCCTCGGTGCAGGGGACGTCATAATCCTCTTCGGCCATTCCATCCAGCCCTCGTACGATCTCGTGCTTCTTGTCCAGCTCGCGGCTGCGGGACTCGTCCTGTCGATCGTCCTGGGCACGGTGATCTACCACCTGATAAGCGGCGAGAGGCCCGTGGAGATGATGCGCGGCGTCGCTGCGAGAGAGGAGAGGAAGACGCTGGAGGAGGTGCTCTCGGATTGAGGAGACACGCCCTTCCCATCATGCTCATCTTCTTCGTGGCGCTCACCATCAGGCTGGTCCCGCTCCTCTTCTCCCCGCTGCCGTACAACATTGACGGCTTCCCGCAGGCGAGGATAGCCGAGGACATCATGGACACGGGGAGGTGGTACGACGGCGGCCCGCTCGTGGAGCTGGAGTACAACGAGAAGCTACCCATCCTGCCGCTGTACTTCGCCATCAGCTCCCTCGCGGCGGGAGAGGAGCCCCTCTACTTCATCCAGATAGCGATGGTCCTGCTCACGTCCCTCTCAGCAGTGTTCGTGTACATCCTGGCGTTCAAGATCACGGACTCCAGGGTCGCGGCCATCTTCGCGGGGCTGTTCATGGCGCTCTGCGGCACGTATGTCTTCCTGACGGCATCGATAATGAAGCAGAACATAGGCCTGGTCCTCCTGCCGATAGTGCTCTACCTGTACCACGAGAGGCACAATCCCAAGTACAGGGCGCTGGCGGCGTTCCTGCTCCTCTTCATGGGCCTGGCGCACCACCTGGCGACGCTCATCGCCTTCGGGATGATTACGTACATGATGGCGGCCCAGAACGTGGAGAGCCTGAGGAGGGGAGAGTGGAGGTGGAGGTCCTTCCTGCTGGACGTGCTCCTCGGGCCCGCTCTGATCCTCGCGATCGTTGCGTACTACCTCGCGGTCGAGATGCCCTTCTTCATGGATGCCATGGACGTGAACACGATCTTCCTCTTCATGTCCGTGTACTTCCTCGTAGCGCTGCTGGCGGTCCACCTGTCATCTCCCAAGACGCTGAAACCTTGGTTCACGAACACCAAGAGGTCGCTCCCCAAGTACATCGACCAGAAGGTGCTGTTCATCCTCGGCGCCGCATCCCTGCTCGTTCTGAACCACTACACGAACGTCTTCACTGGCACGATAAGGACGAAGGGCGACTTCCTCATCATCGCGGCCCCTTCCATCGCGCTCCTGTTCGTTGCGCTCGTGGGCTTCAATGTGATGCGGAACTCGGAAACGCGGTTCAGACCTCTCATCACAGCGGCCTTCATGGCCCCGATCGCGGTGATGCTGTTCTCCTTCCTCTGGGGGCTGAACCCCGAGTCGTTCGTCGTCCTCTACAGGACCTATGACTACATGGACGTCGCTTTGGCCGTCTCGATAGGCATCGCCTTTGCGGTGGCGCTAAAGAAGTCCAGGTCCCCCGCCAGAAAGGCCGTGCTTGCCGCCTCCTTCCTGGGGCTCATCCTTCTGACAACGCCGCTCGCGTACGGGAGCGAGGATTTCTACGATGTGCAGAACACGACCTATCCCGCGGAGTTCAGTGCGATGGAGCACATGAATGCGCTCAACATAAGCAATCTAGGATCGGACCAGAGGCTCCACGACACGTACAGATACTACTTCGGCGAGGACGAGGGCGATGGACTCCTCCCGTTCCGTATGGCGACAGGCAGTGACATCACCATGTACGACTACCTCCTCCTCGAGTCGAAATGGACGACGAAGGGCGCCCAGGAGCACCCGCTACCGAGCGTGGTCATTGAGGACAGCATCTTCAAAAGAACGGTGGCGGAGGCCGACCTCATCTACAATTCGGGGCCGGGAGAGACCGAGATATTCATCGTGGCCAACTAGAGCCGTGAGACCATTCTGCCCACGTCATACCGCTTCGGAGAGGCCCAGAACCTGCGGTCCTTGAACTCGAGAACGTAGTACCCCGGGTCGTGATTGACCTCTCTCATCTTCGTGCACCTGAGGACCCTCGAGAGGTTCAGCTCCGCGGACGTCTCCATGAGCAGGTGGAGGATGCCGTCGGCCATGAAGTCGCTCTCGCGCACGATCTTCTCGTCCGGGGGGTTCTCGGATATTATGAACGTCGTGGTCCCCAGATCGTGAAGCCACCTGAAGAGTCTGAAGAGGCCGTACCTGCTGTTCCTGATGCCGCACACGATCTCGACAAGGGGCAGGGAGTCTATGACCAGGAGATCGTAGTCGATCACCTTCTTCTGGGTCTCCAGTATGTTCCTGAACTTCTTGAACCAGGGGGATTCCCTTCTCCCGTCCTCGCCAGAGTCGCCCATCCAGTCCTCCTCACCCTGGCGGAATACGGAGAGATCGAGGATCTCGACGCCGAACTCCCTGCCGACGAACATCCCCAGCTTCTGCATCTGCCTGATCAGGCTCTCCCTTGTCTGCTCCAGGGTGACGTACAGACCGCTTGCCAGGTCCTCCCTCGCGTTGTTGTAGAGGATGCTGAACGCCAGCGTGGATTTCATCGTCCCGGGCGCACCGGAGACCAGGACTATGTGACCCTGTGGGATCCCATCACCGAGATGGCTGTCAAAGCCCTCGATGTAGGTGCTGTAAGCCTTCTCCATCTTCTCAGGGCTGGGCTGAGCTTCTGAGATAGACATCGCCTATCGATTCTGGAAAGCGATTATAAGCTGTTTGCCGTGATTATCAGTGTTGATAGCGGACTAGCTGGCCAGCCTGTGCATCCTCGTCAGGTCGTCCTCGAAGGGCTTCAGCTCGCCTGGAATCGAAACCCCGGATATATCCTCGCGCAGGCTGAGCCCGCTCTCCTTCTTCAGCTTCCAGACCTCGGAGTTGAAGTCCATCAACTGCTGCGTGAGCTCGGTCAGCGGGCTGCTCCGATCCTCCCGCATGGAGGGCATCTCCTCCCTGTGGACGTCCCCGCCGTAGAT
Organism: Candidatus Thermoplasmatota archaeon; assembly: GCA_022848865.1. NCBI lineage: Archaea > Methanobacteriati > Thermoplasmatota > Thermoplasmatota archaeon. Next base: position 12,546 of record JAJISE010000016.1, read on the forward strand.
CTCCTCCCAGATCCTGGCGGTTATGAACGGCGTTATCGGTGCCATCAGCCTCAGCAGGACCCTGAGGACCTCGTGCAGAGCGTAGAGCGAACCTGTCTGGCCCTCGTAGGCCCTCCCCTTGACCATCTCAACGTAGTGGGGCGCGAAGACGTTCCACAGGAACTCCCTCACCCTGTTGGAGGGGACGAAGAAGTCGAAGTCCTCGTATGACTCCCTGCACGCCTCCGTCAGGGCGTTCACCTCCGCCAGTATCCACTCGTCCGCGGGGCTCAGATCGCCCTTCTCCCCGGCGGGGAACGAGGATATGAACCGCGCCACGTTCCAGAGCTTCGTGAGGAACTTCTTGGCCCCGCCGATCCTCTCATCGGATATGCGGAAGTCCGCCCCGATGGCGCAGCCGGCAGCGGACCAGTAGCGGAACGCGTCGGCGCCGTGCTTCTCGATCACCGGACCGGGGTCGATCACATTGCCGAGCGTCCTGTGCATCGCCCGCCCGTTCTCGTCCAGTCCCATCCCGTGAATGAAGACGTGCTGGAACGGCTTCTTCCCAGTGACGAGGAAGCTCTTCAGGTGCGTGTAGTGCAGCCATGTGCGCACGATGTCCCGCCCCTGCGGCCGGAGCGAGCAGGGGAAGTTGTCCTTGAAGAAGCCCTCGTCCTGCATGTACTTGGTGACAATGAGATTCGAGTTGCTCGAGTCCATCCAGGTGTCGAACACTCGGTCCTCGCCGGTGAAGCTGCTCCCCCCGCACTTGGGACACGACTCGAGCGGCGGCGGGTCCTTCCACGGCTGGTAGTACTCCCCCGGTGGCGGGACGATGACCTCCCCGCAACCGTCGCAGTACCAGAGCGGGATCTCGGTGTGGTAGTAGCGCCTCCTGCTCACGGGCCAGTCTATCGTTATCGCATCGAGCCACGTGTCGAGGTACCGCTTGGAATCGGACGGGTGGAACTCCATCTCCCCCGCCAGCTTCCTGAGCTCGGGGACGAACTCAATCTGCTTGACGTACCACTCCTCCATTGAGATGAACTCGACCGACGTCCTGGAGCGGCTGCACATCGGGCTGACGTGCATTATGGACTCCTCTTTCACGACGAGCCCCTGCTCGTGTAGGTCGTCGGTGATCGCCCGCCTGGCCTCCTCGGTGGTCATCCCCGCATACTTGCCGGCGGCCTCGGTCATCCTGCCCTCCACGTCGATCCCCTTCACCGCCTCCAGGCCGAGCTCCCTGAAGAACTGGACATCGACCTGGTCACCGTAGGAGCACATCATCGCGGCGCCGGTACCGAACTCGGGCTTCGCGTAGTGATGCGGGTAGATGTTGACCTCCGTCCCGTATATCGGGACGATGGCCTTCTTGTTCTGGATGTGCGCGAACCTCTCATCGCCCGGATGCACGATGACGGCCTTGCACGCGCAGAGGAGCTCCGGGCGGGTCGTCGCGATGGGCAGGTCCTCGCCCGTGTCCTTGACCTTGAAGTTGACCGTCGTCATCGTGGACGGCTTCTCGACATACTCGATCTCCGCCTCCGCGATGGGCGTCTTGCAGGCGGGGCAGTAGAAGCTGGGCCTCTCGCCCTTGTAGACGAGCCCCTTGTGCCACAGGTCGATGAAGACCGCCTGCGTTATCCGCCTGTACTCGGGAGTGTCGGTCTCGTAGTAGCTATCCTCCCAGTCCGCGGACATCCCCATCCTGTGGGAGAGGTCCAGTATGCCCTCGGAGATCTTGCCGATCTCCTCCCTGCAGATGTCGATGAACTCCTGGCGGTCGAACTCGTGCAGGCTCTTCTTGTGCTTCCTCTCGACCGTCAGCTCGATGTTTATGCCGTTCTTGTCCAGGCAGAAGGGGAAGAGGACCTCGTACCCGAGCATCCTCCTCGAGCGGGCGATCATGTCGATGAGCGAGTAGCCGGCGACCGCCCCGATGTGCCACGTGCCCGAAGGATACGGCGGCGGGGTGTCTATGACGAACACGGGCTTCCCGGAATCGGGATCGAAGGGATGCAGGTCCTCCTGGGTCCATCTGTCCAGGAGTTCCTCCTCGAACTTGATTTCCCATCGTTTTTCCGTGATCTTGGGAGCAGCCATGCGACCTCCCTTCACGATTCACTTCTGCTATAAAAAGAGAAGCCCCGCCGATGGTATGACTGGTAGCGCTGAACGCTCTTCCCTCGCTCCTCGGGTATCGGAAGCGAAACGCTTTTTATCGCTGAGCCCTTGGCAGGGCTGATGGCGCTCACGCCCAAGTTCAGGAAGGAGCTCGTCACGGTCATAGAGATGTTCCTGCGGGACTACCTGAAGAAGTCGGGAAGGAAGGGCATCCTCGTCGGGATGAGCGGGGGACTGGATTCCGCCATCGTGGCGGCGCTCTGCGCTCGTGCTGTGGGACCGGAGAGCACCGCTTGCATCCACCTTCCGGACAAGGACTCGCCCAAGCAGGACGAGAAGGATGCGAGAGAGCACGCGGAGTCGCTGGGGATATCCTACATCGCGATCCCGATCGACGGCTTCGTGGAGTCGTTCCTCTCCCTGGAGGATACAGACGACAGGGTGAGGCTGGGCAACATCAAGGCGAGGTGCAGGATGGTCGTCCTCTACCACGCCGCGCATTCGATGGACCATATAGTCGCGGGAACGAGCAACAAGAGCGAGCTCCTCGTCGGGTACTTCACGAAGTACGGTGACGGGGCCTCGGACATCGCTCCCATAGGGGACCTCTACAAGACGCAGGTCAGGGACCTGGCGAAGGAGATAGGCATCCCGGACCGCCTGATGGAGAAGACGCCTTCGGCCGCCCTCTACCCCGGCCAATCGGACGAGGAGGAGCTGGGGATCTCCTACGCGGAGCTGGATTCGGTCCTGCTGGGCATCGAGCTGGGCTTCACTGCGGAGGACATCGTCGAGCGGACGGGGACGGACCTCGCGAAGGTGCACGACGTCTTCGAGCGGGTGAAGAAGAGCGCCCACAAGAGGCGGCTTGGGCTAGTGCCTAAGCTTGGCATAAGCACGGTCGGACTCGACTGGCGGGAGTAGTCCCATTCTCTCCCGCACTGCGTAGACGAACCTCTCCGGCTCGTCCACGCTGACGATGAGCTCGGTCGCCGACTTGCCCAGCACGAGAAGGAAGCGGATGGGGTTCCTCAGCCTTATGGAGACGAGCCCGTGTTGCGATGTCGCGATGAAGACCTTGTCCTTGACCCAGGAGGACTTCACACCGTACTTGGCGACCTCGTTGGTCATCCCGATGGACTCGATCTCGGCGTAGGGGATGGACACCTTGAAGTACAGCCCCTGTCTCAGCACGAGCATGGCCAGTGTGACCCAGTGATTGGTGAAGAACGGGGAAACGCCCACGACGATGAGATACACGGCCAGCATCACGATGAGGAGGACCGACCAGGCCCCGAAGACGGGGAACAAGGATACCAGCATGAGCACGAGCCCCACGACCATCAGTACCAGGATCAGCCTGAGGACGAGGTACCCCTTCGGATAGGTGAAATCCAGCCTCCTGGACGAGTGCTCCATCGTTGCTCTCAAGAACCCGGTCCCTATTGATATTTTCCCCTTGGTTATGCAGAACAGTTCCGAAAGCTTCATTATCGTTCCCTGGTATTGTATCAATACAGGACTGAAGCCAGATGACCAAGATGAGTAGATGCCCCATTTGCGGCAGCCCCGTGAAACCCGAGAACCTACCAAGGCATCTCAAGAAGGTCCACCCTGAAGAAGACGCGGAGAGCCGCATATCCAAGGCCCAAGGGAGGAGGGCCAAGGCGCGAGGGGGCGTCAGGAGGCGGGAGGGTGTCGTGTTTGCGGGTATAGCCATCGCGATCGTGGTCATCATCGTTCTAGCCATAGCCTACCAAGGACCCGCAGACTCGATGGTCGGCGAGGAGGCTCCCAGTTTCTCCATTGTGGACGTCAGAACGAGGATTCCCTACACGGTCCCGACTTCCTTCCACGGTGAGCTGGTCTTCTTGGAGTTCTTCTCACCAAGCTGCGGCGCCTGTATCGACTTCATACAGACGATGGTGGAGCTCACGCAGACTTTCGGTTCGGACGCTGTGAACTTCATCTCCATTGACGTCAGGGCGGGTGACACCGACGCCATCCTCCTGGATTTCCTCAACCAACATCCTGAGGCTCAGTGGACACACGCAATCGATACGTCCAACATGGCGAGTGCCTACAACGTCGGAGGAACCCCCAAGTTGTTCATATTGGACCTGATAGAGGAGCCTATGAACGGCATCGTGAAATACGACCATGTCGGCACTGATACGTACAGCAACATCGCTTCCATTCTCAACGATCTACTGGGCAAATAGGGATTATCATGTACACGCGAATACACAAGGAGGGGACCGTCCTCAGGCTGATTCTCGTTCTCTCCCTCTTGGGAATCGCTCTCTCGGGCTACCTCACCTACGTCCACTACAACAGATCGGAGGGCTGGTGCCCGATAGGCGGCGGATGCTACGATGTCTGGGATAGTGAGTACAGCGTGGTCTTCGGGATCCCCGTCGCCCTCATCGGACTCCTGGGCTACATCGCACTGTTCGGCATGTCCTACCTGAGGCTCTACTACCCGGAGATGGGAATCGCAGAGAACTTCCCCACGTACATGCTCATCATTGCGATCATAGGCGCCGGGTTCTCGACCTACCTGACGCTTATCGAGATATTCGTCATCCAGGCCGTATGCGACTACTGCCTCTCCGCCTTCGTGGTCATGATGGCGATCCTCGGGTTGATAGCCTACGGCATCTTGAAAGGTAAGGATGAAGCTGCCGCGGAGCCCGTGGCGGCCTAGGCCCTGACATTGCAGAGCGCGGCCATCTTCTCATCGCCCAGTTTGCTGAAAACCTCTGCCTTGAGCCCCCAGACGTCGGGGTAATCCGTATCCAATCTCGTCACCTCGTGGAGGACGGCTATGGCCTCATCATACCTCTCAAGGATCACGAGTGCCTCTCCCTTGATGTAGAGGGAGTCTATGTCTTCAGGACTGGACTCGAGCGTCTTCTCCGCCTCGTCCAGACCGGCCTGAGCGTCATCATATCTCTTCTGGACTATCCTGGTAGCAAGGTTCAAGAAGATCTCCTCGACGAACTCACCAGTCTTTGCGCTCGTCATCTGGTACGGGCAGTCGTAGGTCCCTGCCATCTCTTTCATCTCCTTCTCCTCGAATGACACGCTGCCGAGGTCGATCTTGTTCGCGATGAGGTACTGCGGGATGTCCCCGGTTATCTCGGTGACAGCCTCCACCCAATGGACCAGCTTGTCGAAGGTCTCCCTCTCGCCGGAGTCGCACACGACTATGACGCCCTTCGCTCCGAAGAAGTAAGCGTCCCTCAGAAGGTCCCGGAACTGCTTCTGCCCCATTATGTCCCAGACGATCATGTCCACGTCCAGCGTGCTGTCGTTCAGCGGATGGGTCAGCTGGAGCTTCTTCTTCCAGATGTTCGTTCCTATCGTGGAGAAGTACTTGGGGTCGAAGGTGTTGAAGACGAACCGCCTCACGAGGCTCGTCTTCCCCACGGCGGGTTCCCCGACGAGACAGATCTTCATCTTCATCGAGATTCTCTGAGCGAGAGTGGACTTGCTAGCCATTGACGTTCCCAGAATTCGCATGGCCTTCATATAGGGCTTTCCGAGAGATTATCAGGTATGATAATCTTCAGCGGTCCGACACCGCGCTGTCCCGCCCCTCCAAGAAGGACACTGAGCGGTGAGGGAAAGGGCTCGACGTGTACGATCGCCGCCAGGGATTGATCCCGCTCCGAAGGCGCAAACGAAAACATGAATACCACGCAACGAATAGGCCTTCCTGATGGCGATGGAATCCGTTGTTGAGACTCTGGACGTGAAGCGGAGGAGCGTTTCCGATCTTGTGAAGGCGATGGGGAGGACGGCCTATCAGGGCAGGACGCTGGGAAGAGCAGTGGACATAATCGAGAGCATGATACGCGATGAATCCGTGACCATCATGTTCGGATATGCAGGCTCACTCTCGACCGCGGGGCAGTGGAGGACGATCAAATGGTTCATCGAGCAGGGCTACATCGATGTGCTGGTGTCCACAGGCGCCAACATCTCGGAGGACATCGTCGAGGCGATGGGCTTCAACTACTACCATCTGGACGATCGGATCGGCTCGACGGATGCCGGGCTGTTCGAGGACGGCTACAACCGGTACTATGATGTTGCTGGAAAGGAAGGCGACTATTTCGAGATGACGAGTCTGATTAGCGATTTCATGATGGGGTTGGAGGCGGGCCACAACCACTCTTCAAGAGAAGTCCTGGAGGGCTTCGGGAATTGGCTCGCGGACAAGGGGATTGACTGCATCGTCTCGTCGGCGGCGAAGCACGCCGTCCCGGTGTTCTGTCCTGCAATCGTGGACAGCCCGTACGGGGATGCCGCACTGATCGCTCACTCCAAAGGGCACGGCGTGAGCATAGACAATGTGAAGGACTATGTGGAGTTCATGAAGCTCGCGGAGGAAGTGGAGGACACCGGGGCCATCTACATAGGGGGAGGTGTGCCGAAGGACTTCATCCAGCTGTTCGCCGCAACATCGGACCTCCTGTACGAGGACCTGAAGGTTCCCGGCAAAGCAGAGGGGCTCAAGAGGAAGGGGACGGATGAGTCGTACTACCCGCACAAGTACGCGGTCCAGATCACGATGGATTCACCGCAATGGGGAGGTCTGAGCGGAGCGACCCTCGAGGAGGCGATCTCCTGGGGAAAGGAGTCCGCTGAGACCAGAATGGGCGTTTGCTACTGTGACGCGACGATCGCGCTGCCGCTCATAGCACATTCGCTCTACGAACGTCTGGAAGGGTACGAAAGGAAACGACGCGCGCTGTACCGGTGAGAGCCTAGTAGACTGGGACTTCCCCTTCGGAGGGGGGTTCCGCCGGTGCTGGAGGCTCATCGGGTTCAACAGGCTCCTCAGGAATGATCTCCTCGAGTTCGGGGATCTCCTCCTCCATTGGCACGTCCTCCTCGAGCACTGCTGGCTCCTCGACCGGGGCGGGCGGCTTCCTCTTCATCAGGAGGAGGAGCACCACGATGACTATCAGGATGATTATGATGAGGATGAGCCACCAGGCCTGTGCTATGTCGAATTCAGCTGACGGTGCGGGTGGTCCTTCTGGCTCGACCACTGTTGTGAAGTCCACTACCTCCTGGGACAAGGAGTTCCCCGCGAGATCCTCAGCTCCTGAGCCAATGGTCAGCGTATAGTCAGTGTCGTAGATGGCATCCCGCAGCTCGATCGTGACTGCCGAGGAGTCTGCGTTCCAGTAGAAGTCGTGAATCGTTCCGGCCGAGATGTCGGTCGCGGTCTCGACGGATGCCTCATCCATGGGTTCACTGAAGACGACCACGATCGTGATCGTTCCATCGACCATTGGGATATCGTTGTCTCCGTCATCTGGATACGTCAAGATAACCTCTGGAGGCGTGGTGTCGACTGCGGGCTCTGCCTCGGTGTGGAACAGTACGAGATAGTGTTCGAATATCGTGTTCCCAGCCAGGTCCGCTGCAGTGTCGGTGATATTGACGAGGTAGGACGTGGAGTAGGCCAGAACCGGCAGGATCACCGTCACGGTCGTGTCTCCAGACCAGGAGAAGCCTGTCGGCGTTACACCGCTGATGATGATCGCCGCCTCGACGGATGCTGTGTTCATGGACTCGCTGAACACTATGACCAGATTGGCGTTCACGTTGATGTCCGTCTCTCCGTCGTCCGGGGAGGTGAACCGTATCACTGGTCGTGTGATATCTGCGCCGGGGGCGAAGGTCGTGAAGTGGAGGGTGAAGTCAGCTGACATGGGGTTCCCCTCCACGTCCTCCGCCACGGTGGTTACAGTGACCGTGTATAGTGTGCCTTCCAACAGACCCACAAACTCCACCTCCAAGACCGTGTCGTTGTAAGTCCAGTAGTAATTGGTCGCACCCACGACCGGGCTTATCGATACTGCTGCCTCAACAGAATCTGTGCTCATCGGCTCGCTGAAGACTATGTAGACGCTGGCGGTTATCGGAACGCCCAGTGCACCTTCCTCAGGATCGGTGAATATGATCTCAGGCGGTATGATATCCACGACTGGAGGATCCTCCGTCGTGAATGCGGCACTGTATGCTGCGCTGAGCGGGTTGCCCGCTGCGTCTTGGGCGGTCACGGAAACCGACAGCGTGTAGGGTGTTGAGTAGGAGAACGGAGCTGTGGTAATAATCTCAACGAGTGTGTTGTTGGAGAACCAGCTGTAGCTCTGAATTGCGGCTCCTGATATCGTTATGGCCGATTCCGTCATTATGGTGTTCATGGGCTCGCTGAAGACGACCTTCAGGATGACATCTATCGGGACGCCGGTGGCCCAGTCCTCGGGATATGAGTATATCACTTCGGGCGATATGATGTCGGGTCCTGCCGACGCTGTGGTCATGAAGTTGAAGAAGTATGCGCTGGTCATCGGAATCCCTGACGCATCGGTGGCCGTTGCGTTCACGTTGATCACGTACATCGAGCTGTACGCGAGGTTCGACAGACTCAACGTAACAATGTCGTCCTGGAGGTTCCAGTTGTAGGCCGTGATTACGGCTCCGCTGCTTATTGTGATTTCTGCCTCCACAGAGGCCGTGTCCATGGGCTCGCTGAATCCTATGACCACCGATGTGCTGAGCGGCTGGTCCGTTGCGCCATCGTAAGGTGATGTGAATATCACGGTTGGCGGTGTTGCATCCAGTACGGTCACGGTCATCGTGTCGATACCTGCCCATCCTGCACCGTCCCAGACGGTCAATGTGACTATGTAGCCTCCTGGCTCTGTGAAGACGTAGGTGGGCGATACACCGATCAAGGCGACCACGTTCGCACCTTCTATGAACGTCCACCTGTAGTCGACCACTCCCACATTGTCAGTGGAGCCTGAGCCGTTGAACGTCACCACTGTGTCCTCGTTGACGATCTGATCTGGACCTGCGTCCGCAATTGGGGGATCGGCGTCAAAGACTGTCACGACCATGTTGTCCGCGCCGCCGTTTGAGGCGTTGTCGCGAACGTTCAGGATCGCTGTGTAGTCTCCGGGTGTCACGAATGTGAATGTTGGATTCACACCGTACAGTGTGATGAGTGTGGCGTTGTACGTGAATGTCCACGTGTAGTTGACCACGCCCACGTTGTCCGTGGAACCGGAACCGTCGAACTGGACCAGTGTCCCGGAAGGAACGTTCCGATCGGGCCCGGCGTCCGCGGTTGGTGGTGTCACATCGAGCACGGTTATCTGAACTGTGTCCGTGGCTGGAGGATTCGCCCAATCATCGACTTCCAGCGTGATCGTGTAGACCCCTGGCTCGGTGAACACATACGTCGGTGTTGGACCTGGGAGACTCTGCGGAACACCTTGGTCAATGAATGTCCATGTGTAGGATTGGATTTCGACGTTGTCTGTGGAGTTGGTTCCGTCGAGCAGCACAACGGTGTCCTCGTCAACGATCTGATCGGGGCCCGCATCTGCGATGGGTCCGTCCACATCCCAGATTACCAGCTGGAGGTGCACATATGCGTAGAAGCTGTACGTCCTCAAGGCAGTCCCCACTCCGGGCGCATTGGCCGTTATGTCGTACGGATTGTAGTGTACGGCAGTCATGGCATTCCGCCACTGATCGTCCACGAAGTTCAGTCTGAGGAAGCCGTCCGCGCCTGTTGTGCCATTTATGTACGGCGTCCCGAAAGTGTCGCTCGTATCGACGAAGGCCCCTGCAAGAGGAGAAGCTCCGTTGGTCATCACCTCGATGTCTATGTACCAGCTTCTCTTGGCCCACGAAAGCGCATCGAGGAACATGCCGTTGTTGATGTTGAACGTGGTGTTTATTCCCCAGAGTGTGGAGTTCCCGTCCAGTACAAAGTCGACTTGGGATGCGCTATCAAGCGAAGAGTTGTACACCACGAAGTGAGCGCCGGATGGCAGATTGAGAGATTGGTTGTTCATGACGATCTGGCTACTCTCCACGATCGCATCCGAGCTGATTGAGTAGATGCCAGCCTGGTGTCCCTGAATCAGGGCATCCGAGATCCTGGCGTTCACCCCGAACATCACGATCCCGAACTCACCATTTCCCACGGCCGTGATGTCACGTAGTGTGACGTTTGCAGCCGGAGATGCGCTGAAATCGAGCATCGTTCCGGAGCACCATCCGCCATTCTGGCAGTTCGCGAAGAAGTCTGAACCGTCGATGTCGACATCAGACACTCCGAAGGCGCCCAGATAGAGTCCGTCCCATCCATTGAGGGCGAAGGTGTCCGATCTCCCTGTGTAATTGAGATTCCCGAAGCCGAAGGCGTTAATGCCGTATCCGGCGTTGTTGCTGAATTCGTTTGAGCTGGTGACCAGGGTCAGGTTGGACATGGCGAAGACGCCCAAGCCATAGTTCATGGTATTCACGTTGAATTCCGAAATCGAGATGTCGATTACGGCATCGTTGTTCGAGGAGACATAGAGACCCGCCTGGTTCTTACGGAATGCTGAATCGATAACGTCCAAGGTCAGCTGCCCGTTGTAGTGGAATATCATCCATCCGGTCGCGTCGTTGCCATTGATCCAACCGCGCCTGATCGTCACGTCGGCGGACCGGTTCAGCTCGAAGAGGATCTCCCGGTCGTTTCTCAGGGAATACATGTAATCCCATAACATGTCCGAGGTCCCCTCAGCATAGACTCTTGCGGAGTAGCTGCCGACGGAGTCCACGGAGAAATCGAAGTAGGAGTCGATCATCAGATGACCGTACGGGTCCGTTGCCGTCAGGTTGAAGTTGACGCGGCTCTGGATGAAGCTGTTCCATTCCGTTACTAGGTTTGCCGACGGGGCTTCCAGATGGAACCCATCGTGCGCTGCATTGCCCATGCGGTTGTTCAGCATCGTCAGATTGGCCTGACCGCCAGTGACAATGTAGACCGAACTATCGAAGTTGCTCTGCTCGAACCTGTTGTTGTCAAGAATGGCATCCAACCAGCCGCCTATGTTGACGTAGAGGGAGTTGTAGTCCCCGAACCTGACGTTGTTGAAGTGGGCGGTCAGTGTCAAATTGCCTGATGGGAACTCCAGCCAGATTCCATCCACGTAGTTGGAGAACACATTGTTGCGAAGCGTGACTGTCGCATCCCCTCCCATGCTGTCGGAGTATATTCCTCCCCAGATGTTGCCACCAGTGTTGTTGCTGCTGTCTATGTCAACGGCGCCGTCACCCGCGACGGCGTAAATCGACCAAAACCCGATGTTCAGGAAGGAATTTCCAGAGACACTGCCTCGTATCCCCGCCCATGCCGCTGAGACAATTCCGAAGTCGGGTGTTGTCTGAACCGTGTTGTTGAGTATGTCGAACTGCGCGGTTCCCGTATTGGCCAAGACGAGGATGCTGGCGGGAAAGAACATGGGCATAAGGCCGGTATCGATGAGCCTGTTATATTGGATGTCGGCGAGGACGCTACCAACGTCCGACAAAGCAAGGATGCCAACGTCATTGCAGATGTCGATCGAGTTCTCATAAGCATAGACCTCAACATCGCCTCCGAACGAGTAGAAGTACATGGCGCCGCAGGTGTTCGGACCGCAGTCGGTCGACGAGTTGGTTATGGTGTTATTGTGCGACCAAGCAATGATGTACGCATCCAGACCTGAGTACACGGCGACCCCTGGGCCGCTGACGTTCGTGATTGTGTTGTTCGCGACACGGACATCGGCGAACTGCTGTGACTCAACGTACATGCCATGGCTGCCCGAACCGTACGTGTTGTTGATGGTGTTCAGCTCCATGTTCACGGTTGCGGAGACGCTCGAGAGGATGTACACGGCGTCTCCTGAATGGTCGTCGAAATCGTTCCTGGATATGTCCATGTCGACCGTCTCACCGTCGACCACGATCCCGCTGACGCCATTCCACAGAGTGTTGCCAGCAAAGTTGCCAGTGATGTTCAGTCCGGTGACGAACGCGCCTCGATTGTAGATTGTGATGTCGTTCCGCCGGAATTCGATGTGCGAGTCTGCCGAAGCTAGAGCAGGGCTGACCCGCAGTGCGACAGAGTGATCCTCTATCCAGTTGTCAGCTGCCACCGCGATGATATCGACACCTGGGGGGGAGCCCCAGGCAAGTCCGGCCCCTCCGTTCTGGTATATCCATGAGTTCGTGACCACCATAGTGGAGTCGGAGGCGAATGCGCCGTTCCCTGCGTTCTGCATTATGGCGCAGTAATCCATGAGAAGCGTGGAGCCGCGGTAGGCGTACAAACCATCCACTCCCGGACCCCAGCCGTTTCGAGCGATGAAAGAATCGTTCAGATACATCCTCGAGCCATTGAGGAAGACGCCCTGTGAGGCCGCCCACACGATCTCGACATCCGTGAATTCGAGCAGGGCGTTCTCCGCACCTACGACACCGTATTCGCCATTGTAGATCCAAGTCCTCCTGACAATTGCCCTGCTGTGATTTGCGATAAGCCCAATGGAATTCATGTCCAGAATCGAGTCCTCGATAACCGTCAGATCGGACTCGGAGTATATGCCGAAGTCGTCACCATAAGTGGGATTGCCCACAGGGGGCAGACCACAATGAACGACCCTGCTGCGGTTCAGCAGGAAGGTCCCGCCCTGTCTTATGTAGAACCGGTATCGCTCTACGAGTCCGGGACCCTGTATCGTGCTGGCGTCGCTGTCACCCATGTCCAAGGGCGAGAGGCCGTCGCCGCCATCGTAGACCAGGAATGTCCCACCGGGTTGAACCTCGATGAAGAACTCGCCCGGAAAGGTGCTGTTGATCTGCAGGACCACGTTGAACAGCACCAGTGTGCCTTGACCTTCGATTATGAGGTTGCCGTTCACGTAGATCGTCTTGTTCCCGTGGACCACGTAGTCCCCTGCTTCGATGGTCCACGTCCCAGATGTCTCCCAATAACCGGGAGAAATCATGGTGGGTGGATTCAGCTCGGCCTTTGCCGACGGCACGAGTGCCGAGAACATCGAAGCCAGAAGCAGCACCATCACTGCCACAACCAGATACCTACCGCTCACTCCATTACTCATTCTCTCCCATATCGCCACAAGAACGCCTCCTCTGTGATGGCGGGTAATCCACATCGGCTTATAAGAATGTTGACGACGGAGCTGATGGTGGCCATTGCGGGCCTCACAGGGCCTCGGAGACTCGGTGAGGTTCATTGAGATGCGGCCCACTGAGTACGTGAAGGACTGGTGTTTGGCTCAACTCCTCCCGCCACACCCGGGTCCTCGATCCTGTATCTCCCCTGAATGACAAACGAGAGTTCATAACCATCGGCATCCCAAGTACTACACAGCGACGCCGAGGTGGGGCGTCTAACAAGTACCAATGTTTAAAGGAGGTAAATATATGAAAACAATATTCGCCACAGCTCTGACCGCGTTGGTCGCCTTCATGATGGTCTTTTCCTTTTCGGCTTCGGCCATGACCGTCGAGAAGATCCCCAAGGGATTCGAACAGGAGCCCATAATCGAGGTCGACGGTGTCGACTACTACTTGGCTGGCCCGCCGTTCCTCAACGACATACCTGGACACTACTGGAACGTCAATGGAAACCACATAACCGGTCTGCACTTCAACGAGGGTCCGATGCCGAACTTCTGGGCATCTGACATCGACGAGGGCGCCCTGCTGTTCAAGATCGATGCGATCATCGGCTACAACGATGGGAGCATGGTCCCGACGCAGCCCGGCTACGTTCACTGGCACGAATTCGCTCCAGTCGATCCGAGTATGCCGTACGATCCCGACATCGGGCTCTTCCTGAAGCATACAGCGGTCGACTACTTCTTCTTCGAAGCTGGACCTATGCCCATGAACGCACATTGGGTAGAGCCTGGTATAGACTACAACTTCATGAACAATGTGGTCTACTAGGCAGGACGACTAATACGAAGAGGACTCCTGGAGTCCTCACTCTTCCCTTTTTCTGAACTAGTGATTTCCTCACTGATTGTTGACTACTTAGGAATCCCTGCAAGTGGTTGGAGCAAGCATGTCCGAGATAGGTCTCTCATAGCTCCAATTCTCCAATCTCTGCGAGATCGTCCATTCGGTTTATCTTCACCAGGCTTTCGGAGATTGTGTAGATGAGCTCTTCGATGTACAGCGACCTGCGAACGCTGTAACGTGACCATCCCCCGTAGTCCCCTTCCAGAATGTCGTTGGCGTGTGATATCCCACCTCGTGGTTGAAACCCACCCTCAATGGTGAGGGAGAAGACGCACGCACCAGTCCACACAATATCTCCTCGAGTGTTGGGCGGAATGCCATTTGGGTACTTGTCGGGGTCAATCTTGGCTAGGGTTATCGGGATTATCAGGAGGTTGTTCGACCTGCTGAACAGGAAGGCCTTGTGGTCGTAGAGGGCCTCCGAAGTGGTTCCCCGGTCTCCAATCACATACTTGGACAACTCGACCGGATTCGTCACTTCAGTCACGTCGAACAGAGAGAGCTTGACGCCTTGATACCAGGCGAAGTTGCCTTCCTCAGCCTCGACTGTCTCCTTCCCCAGGCCAATCATATGGTTCTCGTCGTACGGGTGCAAGTAATCTGAGTATCCTGGTATCTTGAGCTTGCCGAGGACCTGGGGATTAGTGGGGTTCGATAAGTCAATGACGAAGAACGGATCGATCTTCTTGAACGTCACCAGATAGCAGCGGTCTCCCATGAACCTCGAGGAGTATATCTTCTCTCCAGGAGCTAGGTTCTCAAGTCGGCCCACAATCGCGAGGTTCTGATCAAGCACGAAGACGTGGTTCTTCGAATCGGAGGTCATTCTCCCCAGGCGGCCTTCGGTTGTGGCAATCCTGAAGTAACCCTCATGCTCGTCCATGGAGAACTGGTCGTTGATCTTTCCAGGGACTTCTCCTCTGGCGACGTACTCGATGACGTCCCCCTGAATCGATATCTTATGGACGGTTGTCGCCTCGGATCTTTCGTTGTTGGGATCGCTAAACCAGTAGCTGTAGTAGAGCGACGCAAGGTACACGTTCTCCTGAGAGACATAGACCTCCCCAGCGCTATCGGTCAGGAAGACGCCGTAGCTGACTTCTTCAGTGTTGATGTTTATGGAGACGATCGTTGTGTACACGAAACTCGGGGCAGGTTCATCGAAGAAGCAGATGTCCCAGGGCTCTACTGAATGGGTGGAGCCCCCGCTTGATATTTCTGGTAGTCTGAAGATATACTCACCCATGGCGTAGTACTTGACTCCCTGGGAGGCGATAACGTAGACGAATTCGCCAATCATGCGGGAGTCGACGAACCTCCCTGAGATGGACACGTTGGTGACGTAGGCTGGCGAGGATCTCGATGAGATATCGAATATGTGCACATTGGTTCCTCCCCGAGAGGCTCTCTCAAACAGAATGAGTCTTGAGCCGGACACAAATATCTCCGAGACGTCGTTCTCAACTGATATTCGGGAAAGAATCTGAGCGTCCTCCCCAGGATAGGCCTTGAGTACTGCCACCTCACCGTTGGAGACCACGTAAAGATGTTCCCCATCAGTCTTCACGATGTCGGGCTCATCAACACCTTCAACCTGAATGTTCGTCGTTGAGTAGTCCAGAGACCCTTCGTCCGCGAAACCGAGCAGCATTGTGCCCCCCCAGAATCCTCCGACTATCTCAGCGAAGCCCCCACCAGAGTAGTAGTCATAATACGTGGTCGTCGCGTTTTCCACGAAGAGTTCTAGCTCCTCTTGGCTTGAGAATCTATTCGGACACGTGCAGTTCGCTCCCACGTCAAAGCTCGTGCCTTCCGAAGGTGTCACTACTTCAACGTCTTCGTCGTCTTCAACTTGGACCACATCCTCGACGTCATCCCAGACAGAATCGTCAAACCAGACGACGGGAGTGATTTGAGCGGTTCCGGGAAGGTACAGCAGAATCGCTATCATTATGACTCCCGATGTTAACGCACTTCTCCTCCACATATTGCCCACCGTATCACCTCCTTATAGAATCTGTTGCCCGACTGACATAAGCTTTCTGGTACAGTTTTTGTACAGATAGGTGGACTCGTCCGGAGCGCGGCGTCTTGATCTATGGTCCAGGCAGCGGGACGGGGATTCCAGAAACAGGCCCGTTCGACTGAGGAGTGTGCGGGGAGTTGAACCCTTCAGCTATAGTAGCCGTGGTATTGCACATACCCCACATGTAGTCGTCATCCCAGACAACCAAGAGGACGCTGAAGGTTGCGGGCCACCAATATGTCCATTCAGGATTCGAACCTCCTCCGAAGTCTCCATCACCGAAGTCCCAGTAGTATGTCACATCTGTGTGGCGGATGGTCGCCCTTCCGGTGGCATTCACCTGCAGTCCATTCCAATCACCAGGGGAAGGCGTAGAGGGGTTGGATGTGTAGTCTATCGCTGAGGCGGGCGTTCCCACTGAATAGAGGACTCCCTCCAGGTAGATCGTGTAGAGGCCATTCAAAAGGACCTCGACTCCTGGTTCGACTGTCAGGTTCGCGGGACTGAGGACGACGACGTCGACCTCGACCCAGTATGGGCTTCCGTCCACGGTCCAGCTCGTGTCTGTTGAGATTGGCCCCTGGACTGGAGTCCCTGCGGTTGCTCGGTTTGGGCTGATGAGAAGGCTTGTGATGACCAAGACTCCCACGACGAGAACTGCTTGAATGCTTGACCTCGGGGTTCTCATTCGCCACAACATACTATCTCTTCCTGGCCGTACTTATCCTTTCTAGACCGGAACACTCTGAGTGTATTCAGAATTTACTCATGGACTAGCACAGGAGATTGCATATTCATTGCGATCTGGACTCTCAGGGTCCGTTAAGAGCAAGTCTCACCGGTCAGAGATCCACCGGATCAAAGACGCGTGCTCGTCGCAGAACTCCTTGTCTCCGAGCTGAGAGGCGAGCACCTCCTCCTGCCAGTGAGAGTTGTACAGCCTGCATTCCGGGTCCTCACAGAAGGGTTCGTGCGTGATCGCGTAGAAGAGCGCCTGAAGCGAGTACCCCTTCATCACGTCGGTCAGGCGGGGATCGTCGTAGTCCAGAAACCTCCCTTGGATCTGCTCTTTCAGGACCTCGGCGGGGACGTCCTCGCCCAATGCCCTGAGCTTCTCCCTCATCAAATAGTACTCCCTGGGCTTCGCGGGTGCTTCCACGATCCCGCTGGTGGAGATGATGCTCGGATATCCGCACAGGATCACCCGCGCGTGATACCTTCTGTCTGCGTCATCGAAGGTTCCGAAAAGCCTCGACGTGAACGCCGCGTGGACAGCTCTGAGACTCAACTCCTCTTCCGGTATCATCTCCCGCAGGACGAGATGAAGTCTGGCCGCATCGTACAGGACGCCGGAAATCCCACTCTCTGGCCTTTCGAGAAGCCTCTCCTCGAATCTGATCTCGCCGAGAAGGGGATCGAAGCTCTCGAAGGGGTCGCTGATGTTCCTGACCTTCGTGCGCGCGATTCTCTCAGCCAGCTCCTCGGTGCTTCCGTGGTAATGGTGAGATACGAAATCGCCTCTGACCTCCACCCTCATTCCGGGGAAGAGTCCTCGAATGTGTGAAGCGATCTCCTCGATGACGAGCGTCTTTGCGGACGGATCGTTGTAGACGAAAACATCGGTTGGGATGTTCCACTCACTTGAGTAGGTCGAGGGCAATTTCTGCACCTTTCTTTCCGGAGAGGAGCATCCCGCCGAATGTCGGACCCATCCTAGGCAGGCCGTAGGTGGCTGCCACTGCCATTCCCAGTGCCATCAGCCCCGGATGAACCTCGCCTGTGTGCTCGACGACAAGGTCCTCGGATTTCTCCACCCACATCCCTCCTTCGCCGACCTTCTTGAGGATTCCCCTCTGCTCGAGCTTTGTCACCACTTCGGCCTCGTGCCCGGTCGCGTCCATCACGAGCTTGGACTCCAATGCGATGGGGTCGACGCATGTGATCTCCCGCGGAAGCGCGCTGACGGGTGTCCAGTTCACGACGACACCGCCCACCCTGTTGTTCTCCCTGAGGACCACGTCATCGAACTTCGTCATGTTGAGTATCTTCGCCCCCGCATCGCAGGCCGCCGCGATGAGCTTGGAGCATGCATGCGGTCCCGGTGTCACGAAGAGGTTCTTCGAGAACTCCTTGTACGGGACGCCCAGTTCGTCCAGGACCAGATGAGCCGGCGCCCTGACCGTGATCGTGTTCATGAGGTAACCGCCAATCCAGAAGCCACCGCCAAGGTAGTTGTTCCTCTCGATGATCAGAACGCGAACGCCTTTCAAGGCGAGATCCCTGGCGGCCATGAGCCCGCTCGGCCCGCCACCGACTATGATGACCTCCCCCTCCGCGAACTTCTCTAGATCTGCGGCAAAACCGCTGATGATGGCCCGCGTGACTTGACTCTCAGTTACCTTCTCAAAGGTTGTCATGAGTTCACCTCGCGAGAAATAGCTGCAACCAGTATATAGGATTTGGGAATCCCGGGCCCGCTTCACACGGAGGCTTCGGAGCCGCTGTAGAGCCGCTGGGTGAGATCGGCGTAGCCCTTGTAGAACTCCCACTTCCTCTCGATGCTCTCCTGCAGCTCGGCGATCTGCTTCTCGTCCATGTGCCTGAAGCGTCCCTGCATCTTCAGGTATGTTTCGAGGTTCTTCATCTTCGGCTCGCGGTTGATCTTGAGCCGCCCGTTCTCGCACTCTAGAAGGAACCACATGCCGCATTCGACGGCAAGCTTCCCCACCTCGACCGTCTTGGACTGCTCGTACCTCCATCCTGGGACACAAGGAGCGTAGACCTGGAGGTAGCGGAAGCCCTTCGTCTCCTTGGCCTTCTTCACCTTGTTGATGAGGTCGAGCGGAAAGGACGCGCTTGCGGTAGCCACGTACGGGACGCCGTGAGCCATCATGATGAGCGGGACGTCCTTCTTGAAGTCCTGGTTTCCCTTCGTCAGCTTGCCGACGGGCGTGGTCGTCGTCGACGCCCCATGAGGCGTGGACCCGCTCCGCTGCACGCCGGTGTTCATGTACGCCTCGTTGTCGTAGCAGATGTAGATGACGTCCTCGTTCCGCTCCGCCGCTCCGGACAGTGCCTGAAGGCCTATGTCCGCCGTCCCGCCATCACCGGCGATTCCCACGACGGTCACGTCGTCGAGGCCCTTGCGCTTCATCGCCCGCGAGAGCCCCGATATCGCTGCACCGGTGTTCTCAAACACGGTGTGGTGATAGGGGACCGTCCACGCGCAGTTCGGGAACAGGCCGTTGAAGACGCTCAGACAGCTGGCGGGGACGTAGATGATGACTTCCTTTCCCAGAACCTTCGCGATGTTCCGGACCGCCATTGCCGCGCCGCAACCAGCGCAGGCGGTGTGCCCGCTCGAAAAGATGTTCTCCTCAGGGAGGTCCTTCAGCTTGAGCCTCATCCCAGGGCCACCCCCCTCGTGCTCACCCATTCAACGTTCCTCTTCGCCTTCCCGGTCTTGGCGGCCTCTAGAAGGACCTCGTATATCGACCGGACGTCGGCCTCGGTGACGTCCCTCCCGCCGAGACCACCTATGAAATCTATCACCGGAACATCGGAGTCGAAGAGAGCATTCCTCGCCTCCAGGTAATGGGGGCCTCCTACCCCGAACGAGACGGACCTGTCGTAGACCCCGACGGCCTTCACATCACCGCAGACCTCGGCGATTTTCTCTACCGGATAGGGTCTGAACGCCCGGACCTTGACCAGACCGACCTTCTTTCCCTTCTCTCTCAGCTCGCGGACAACCCCTCGTGCTGTTGACGTCACGGTTCCGAGGGTCAGGAAGGCCGCATCGGCGTCGTCCATGAATTCGGTCTCGACGAGGCCGCTGTGGTCCCGCCCGAACGCGTCGGCGAAGTCGCGGTTGACCTCCTCGATAACGTCCTTCGCCTCGAGCATCGCCCTATGTATCTGGTATGCAAACTCCTGCCGGTATTCTCTAGGTGTGACTATCCCGGAACCGATCGGGTCCTTCGGATCAAGGTAGGAGTGCCTCGCCTCGTACTTGGGAAGGAACTCATCGACCTCCTCCTGCTCAGCGAGCTCCACGGGCTCGACCGTATGGGAGAGGATGAACCCGTCGCTGCAGATCATGATCGGGAGAAGGACACGCTTGTCCTCGGCGATCTTGTAGGCCTGCAGGATCATGTCGTGGACCTCCTGGTTGGTCTCCACGTACATCTGCAACCATCCGCAGTCTCTCTGTGGCATGGAGTCGTTGTACTCCACCCATATCCCGCCGGTGCTTCCAACGCTTCTGTTGACAACGCCCATGACGATGGGGAGCCTGAGCCCCCCGGCGCTGAAGAGAAGCTCGTGCATGAGCGCGAGTCCCTGCGAAGCCGTGGATGTGAACGACCTCACGCCGGCGGCCTGGGAGGCGATGACCGCGCTTATCGAGCTGTGCTCGCCCTCCACCTTGATGTACTCGCAGTCCATGATGCCGTCGTTGATGAACTTGGCTATGTGCTCCACCATCTGCGTTTGGGGCGTTATCGGGTAGGCCGCGATGACCTCGACCCGGGCCCTCATGACGGCGTGTGCTGTGGCATAGTTCGACCCGACGACCCGCCTCATCCCTCCACCTCCCTGACCATGGTTATGGCATCCACGGGACAGACCTCAGAGCATATGCCGCAACCCTTGCAGTAGAAGTAGTCGACGCTGACCGATTCCTTGTCGGGGACTCTTCCGATGCAGCCGTCCGGACAATGGAACCAGCACAGCATGCAGTAGGTGCATTTCTCGTCGTCGACGATTGGGTGGAACGTCCGCCAGGAGCCCGTCTCGTTCTGAACGGTCGACCCGGGACCGAGCCTTCCGTATTCGGTGTCCTGCGATCTGATTGCACACCCTGGTGGGAGTTCATCGACGTCCGGCAACCATTTCTTCTGAGCGGGGAATTCTCTCCCTCCGCTGCACATTCCGACCTCGGTCCTCTCGAATCCCAGCTTTGCCGCCTTGACGTTCTTCTCGGCGATGCCTTCTCCGAGCCTCTCGCCGAAGACGTCCATTATTCCCTTCTCGATCGATCCGATGCTGACCTCTTCCGTGGTCTTCGCAAAGGCGCCGAGCATGCAACTGTTGGTCGCCGGATGCCCCAGCGTCTCCAGGGCTATCGTGGTGGCATCCACCGTTCCCACACAGACCTCAAGGCTCAGCCGCACTTCGTCGGGCGGGCGGGCGGTGTTCAGGACTGCCGCTCCCTTCTTGTTCAGGCCCTGGCAGATATCCGTCTTCACGCTTCCCATGGGGACCCCTCCTGACGTTCCCTCGTGTCCCTCCATCCCTTTCGCAACGTCCACCAGCCCGGCAAGCCAGGGGTCCAGAACGATCACGTAGTCCGGTTTGTAGATGTGCGCCTTCGTGAGTATGCGTCCCTCTGCTATCCTGGCGAATGCAGCAACGGGAGCTCCTCGTCTCTCAGCTCCGAAGTGCGGGAAGGCCATCGCGTACTTGTCCTCGAAGACGGCCGCGCTCGCGAGTGCCTGCGCCGCCAGTACGGCTCCCTGTCCGCCTCTGCCGTGGAATATTATCTCCTTCATCTAGGTTACCACCAATGTGTCAGATGAAAAGTTGGACGATTCGATTCTGATAAACAGTTGGATGATATGAATATTGGCACAGCCACGAAAAGGTGCGCAGGCAGAGCCATCGCTGAGGCACGTTCTTATCGCAAATGAGAATCAGAGCGTGGGGTTGAAAATCTAAGGGGGGAATGGAACCGTTGACGAGTTTAGTCGAGAGGAGAGCCATTTGCGGTCGAAGAAGAGAAGGAAGATACTGTTGGAGGGTGTTTCCAGCGGGAATCTCGTCGACGTCAATAAGGAAAGCAGGATAATCTTTGAGATTCTTGTGAAGGGGTCGCCCTATCGTCTGCAGACTATCTCGACCGTGCTCGAGGCGGATGGCTGGCTTCATGATGAGGATCGGATCTTCCTAACGGTCCCGAAGAATGCGTTCTCCCAGCCCGAGATGATAAGAGCGGTCCACGACGCCGTGAAGAGAGTGCAGTACCTCCTGAAGACAAGCGGGATAGAGTACGAGATGAGAATCGTGTCGGAGGACAGGCCCAGGCCGACAGGGAGCGTCCTCAAGGCCAAGATCGGCCTGGTCGGGGATCAGAAGGTCGGGAAGACCAGCCTCATCCGAAGATACGTTCTGGACCAGTTCAGTGACAAGCACATAAGGACGATAGGAGCGAAGGTCTCGAAGAAGCAGGTCTATCTCGACTTCCATGAAGGCAAGGCGGTCAGAGTGGACATGATGATCTGGGACATCATCGGGGAGAGGCACCTGGCCGAGCTGCACATGAAGGAGTACTATGTCGGTGTGCAGGGAATCCTCGTTGTCATTGACATAACTCGAAGGAAGACCCTCGCGGGCGTTGAGGACTGGCTTTCATCCGTTCTAGAGGTCACGGGGGACGTCCCCATACACCTGCTCGTCAACAAGTGCGACCTGGAGGACAGGTTCGACATGGAGGGGGGAGAGATCGCTGCTCTCTCCACGAAGATTCGTTCTCCTTTCATTTTCACAAGTGCCAGGACCGGGAAGAACGTGGAAGGCGCTTTCGCGGACCTTGCCATGAAAATCGCAGTCAAGACCGGGGAGTCTTCCAGGGAAGCCCTTAGGGCAACAGCGTGAGCACCGCCCTCAGCACGACGTATGTTTTATCGCCTGAGTTGGACAGGCCTCCACGCATGCACAGCACTCGATGCATTCATCGATGTTCGGAGCGGTCGACTTGCCGTCCACAAGCTCGTAGACCTCGGTAGGGCACACGTCGACGCACTCCCCCGCGCCTATGCACTTGTCGCGATCTATCTCTATTGTGAATCCGAGGGCATCGCTCTCATACTTCTTGACCGTCAGGTTCCCAACGTTCGAGCGAATGCGCATCCAACTATTACACGTCTTCCTCGCCTTGTGGAGCGTGTCGACAGAATGTGGGCGGGCCTTCATGCGAATGTTTATAGACGCCGAAGTTTTCCCCCTTCTGCGTAGGGGGTAGGACAATGGATTTTGACTTGAGTGATGAACAGAAAATGCTGAAGAAGACCGTCCGGGACTTCGCGGAAAAGGAGATCAAGCCGACTCGGGCGGAGTTTGATGAAAATGAAGAATACCCAATCGAGATCCTGAGAAGGCTGGGCGAGATGGGAATAATGGGCATGGCGGTCCCGCCCGAGTACGGCGGCTCGGGTGCGGACGTGATAAGCTATGCCATCGCCATCGAGGAGCTTTCCAAGATAGACCCATCCGTGGGTGTGGCGGTCTCGGTCCACAACTCGCTCGGATGTGATCCGATAGTCAAGTTCGGAACTGAAGAGCAGAAGAAGAAGTGGCTTCCAGGCCTCGCCAGCGGGAAGAAGATCGGATGCTTCTGCCTGACGGAACCAGATGCGGGCTCGGATGCGGCAGCCATAAAAGCCACAGCGAGGCTGGAGGGTGACGAATACATAGTCAACGCGAAGAAGCAATTCATCTCGAACGCGGCTGGTGCGGACCTTTCTTTGGTCTTCGTCATGACGGACAGGGAGAAGGGGTACAAGGGAATAAGCGGGTTCCTTGTTCCGACCGATGCGCCTGGGTTCTCGAGAGGAAAGAAGGAGAAGAAAATGGGAATCCACGCGTCCGTGACGATGGAGATGAACTACGAGGACTGCAGAATCCCGAAGGAGAACCTGCTCGGAGAAGAGGGTGGGGGGTTCGGGATAGCTCTGTGGGCCCTCGATGCGGGGCGAATCGGAGTCGCCGCTCAGGCGGTCGGAATAGCCCAGGGCGCTCTGAACGAGGCAATCGCCTACTCGAAGGAGAGAGTCCAGTTCGGCAAGCCCATATCTTCGTTCCAGGCTATCCAGTGGATGGTAGCGGACATGGCCACGGAAATCGATGCTGCGCGCTTCCTCGTCTACCACGCGGCGTACGTGAAAGACAAGGGAGGGAAGTTCTCCAAAGAGGCGGCAATGGCGAAGCTGAAGGCCTCGGACGTCGCCGTGAACGTCAGTCGAGATGCGGTACAGATTTTCGGCGGGTACGGATACATGCGCGAGTATCCCGTCGAGCGGTACTACAGGGACGCGAAGATCACGGAGATATACGAAGGGACAAGCGAAATCCAGAGGCTCGTGATCGCCAGGGCGCTGCTCAGGTAGGATTCTTGGCGGGACGCCTTTCCCTGATCTGGCGGATCACTTCCGGGACTATCTCGAAGAGGTCCCCCACGATGCCGAAATCGGCGATCTTGAAAATCTCCGCCTCGGGATCGTTGTTTATGGCGATTATCTTCTCGGACTCCTGCATCCCCGCGAGGTGCTGGACCGCTCCTGATATCCCGATCGCCACGTAGATGTTCGGCCTTACGGTCTTGCCCGTCTGCCCCACCTGCCTGTCCTTGGAAAGCCACCGGAGATCCACGACCTTTCTGGACCCGGCCACCGTGCCGCCGAGAACGTCTGCGAGTTCCTGCAGCGTTCCGAACGTGTCCGCCTTTCTGATACCGTGACCGCCGGCCACTACAACGTCCGCGTCGGCGAGCCTCGTCGCCTCGTCCTCCATGTGGGCGATGAACTGGACCATCTTGGCATCCACATCCTCGGGGCCGAGCTCGATGTCCTCTTTGATGATTCTGCCCTTCCTCTTCGGATCCCTCTCGGGCTCGGGGAAGACGTTCGGGCGGGCGGTCGCCATCTGGGGTCGCGTCTTCTTGCACATGATGTGAGCTAGGCTCTTCCCGCCGAACGCAGGGCGAATCATCACGAGGTTCTTCCCCTCGCTGACGCGGAACGCGGTGCAATCCGCTGCCAATCCCGTCTGGAGATGGACGTAGAATCTGCCACCGAGCTCTCTTCCGTTCTTCGTGGCGGCCAGGAGCAGGATCTCCGGCTTGTACCTCTCGACGAGCTCGACCATGACCTTCGAATAGGGGCTCGCGGCATAGCTGGCGAGAATGGGATGTTCCACGAGGTGGACCTCGTCGAGGCCGTACTGCATCGCCTCCTTGGCGTACTCCCCGACACCGTGGCCGAGAAGCGCCCCGCTAAGTTTGACGCCGAGAATGTCCGCGATCCTCCTTCCCTCGCCGATGAGCTGGATGGACCCCCGCCGGATATGGTCCCGCCTGAACTCGATGAAGACCATCACTCCCTTGGATTTCTTGGCCCCGCTCATATGATGCCCTCCGCCTCGAGGTCGTCGAGGAGCTTCCTCACGGCCTCCCTCGCTTCTCCGCTGTAAATCCTCCCGCTTCTGTCCGGGAGCTCGACCGTCTCGATCCTGTCCACGACCGTCGGTGAGCCGCTCAGGCCTATCCTTTCCTTGTCCAGGCCGACGTCGTCGGCGTTCAGGTCATCAATGACCCCTATCGTTCTCGCCTTGATCTTCCCGAGAAGGGTCGGTTCCCTGGGATGATTGCATCCGTGATTCACTGTGATGACGAGCGGAAGCGTGGTCTCCCAGACCTCGAACCCGTCCTCGACGGCCCTCTTGGCCCTGACGTGCCCGTCCCGGACCTCGACCTCGACGACATAGGTCAGCTGGGGCAGGTCCAGGTTCGCGGCCATTCCCGGCCCGACGTGCCCCGTGGAGCTGTCCGTCGTCTCCTCCCCGCAGAAGACAATATCGAAGTGCCCGAGGTGCTCGACCGCCTTCGAGAGCGCATAGGACGTGGGAAGAGTGTCGGAACCGCCCAGGGCTCTGTCCGAGAGGAGGATGCCCTTGTCGGCGCCCATGCCTATCGCGGTCTCCAGGGCCTGTATGAACCTTGGCGGGCCCATGCTCAGCGCGAGGAGGGAACCGCCGTGCTTGTCCTTCAGCTGAAGAGCCATCTCGAGCGCGTGCAGGTCCGAGGGATTGATCTCGCTCTCCACGCCCTCCCTCACAAGGGTCTTCTTGACCGGGTCTATCTTGAGCTGCTCGGCCTTGGGGACCTGCTTGATGCAGACGACCATTCTGAGTCCACTGGGTTCGGGCATGCTCACATCGACCTCGTTCCGCCGAGAAGGTCCTGCATCAGCTGCATGAGTGAGATCTTCCCCTTCATCTCCTCTTTCGCAATGTGGAACATCTTCTCCTTCTTTGTCCCATCGACCGTGTACATCCTGTTGAGGATCCCGCAGAGGAGCTGAGGATACGCCCTGTATATCCTCGGGTTCATTAGGAACGACGGCGTCCTGCCGAACTCCTCCAGCTCGCTGAGGACCCCGAAACTTCGAAGGTCGTGAAGGTATCTGGAGAGAGAGCCCGCCGAGTAGTCGTTCGCTGCGCGGGCGGCCTTCACCGTCTCCGCCGCCGCCATCCCGGAGAGGATGGCCAGGTCGACGCCTCGGTACGTGTACCCGTGGCTGAGGACGAAGCCAGCGGCATCGCCCACCGCGAGGAACCCGTTGGCGTAGGGCCTCGGGATCATGCGGGTCCCCAGCTCTGGGATCATGTGCGCCGAGTACTCGACGACTTTTCCTCCCTCGATGTACTTCTGAATGGATGGATGAAGCTTGAATCTCTCCATGAGCTCCTGGATCTCCGTTCTGTGGCTGGACAGATCTTCGGACTGTACGACGACGCCGAGGGACACGGAGTCCTCGTTCGTGTAGAGGAAGCCGCCCCCGCGGAGGAAGTTCGTCACCTGTCCCATGTAAGCATTGGCCACGCCCTCCTTCTCGCCGACGTTGAACCTGTCCTCGATCCTCTTCTTCGTGAGCTTGATCGTCTCTTTGACCCCGACGGAGATCTCCTTTGGAATCAGCTCCGGTCGTATCCCGGCCTTCTGGGCGAAGATCGATGCGACACCGTCCGCCGCGATGATTACGTTCGCCTTCACCTCGTCGCCGCCCGCCCGGACACCGAAGACCGTGCCGTTGGAGACCAGCAGATCGTCGACCCTGGTCCCACTTATGACCATGGCCCCCTCTTCTCCCGCCCTCTTTGCCATCCACTTGTCGAACTTCGACCTGATCGCCGTGAAGCTGTTCACCCGCGAGCTCCCCGTTCGCAGTGAGTCGTACTGGATCGTGACCGCTGTGTCCTTGGAGAGCATGGAGATGTTCTCCTGGACAACATAGCGCTCGATGGGCGCCTCCCGCCAGTCATCCGGAAAGAGGCGCTTGAGTGGGTAGGTGTAGATCCTCCCGCCATAAACGTTCTTGGAACCTGGGAACTTGCCCCTTTCGATGATGAGGACGCTGAATCCCTCTTTCGCTAGGGAATATGCCGCCGAGCTTCCCGCGGGACCAGCTCCTATGACTATCACATCGAACCTGTCCATGGTCATCCTTCTGTGGCTCGGTGCAAGGTAAAACTCGGGCGATTAAGAACCTTACCATCTGCTTGCTGACAGAGAGGGTGTTCGTACTGCTAGTTCTCGACTATCCATGCCTGGGGGACGTCCACCCAAATCCAGTAGCCCTCTCCTGCGGTCATGATGTCTGCGGGACTCAGGTGCCTCAGGTGATACGGAGGCGTATCGCTGTATCCATCAATCTTCGTCCAGTCTATCGCGGACAGGGCTCCAGCCACGGTGTCATCAAAGAAGCACGGATAGCCCACGAAGTTCCACTCGTGGCCGAGCCGAATCTCCGTGACCGCAGGAACGAGTCCCGCAACAACGAGATGATCGTCCTTCGTTATCTGGATCCAGAATCCCATGTTGTGGTTGATCTCGAAGAGCGTGCGATATGTCTTGAAGGTCCAATATGACTTCCAATGATCGCTCTGGTCCGAGGACCTGTAATAGCGGACGTGGTTGTAGCTGCCCGTCAGGGATTGCAGGACGGTCTCGAGCGTCTCGTCGTCCT
>JAJISE010000017.1 GCA_022848865.1 Candidatus Thermoplasmatota archaeon
ACAGAGGAAGGAGGTTCGCCAACAAGATCAGGAAGTACGCCAGAGAAGTTGCCATCGCCGACGGGGAGGAGTTTGAATTCGGCAGGACGAAGGTCCTGTTCTCAGAGCCCGTCGTGCACGGCGTGAACGACAGAATGGGCTATGTCATTGAGGTCTGCGTCCGGGAGGGGCGCACCGCCTTCGTGCACACATCGGACATCGTGGGCGGGTGCATGAGGGACCAGATCGACTTCATAGTGGAGCAGAACCCCCAGACGGTGCTGATGGACGGCGCCCTCAGCTACATGATGGGCGTCTACGGCAAGGAGAACATGGAGCTCTCTCAGAGGAACATCGCACGCCTCTTCGAGGAGACGGACCTGCGGACGTTCATGATAGACCATCACCTCCTCAGGGAGAGGAAGTGGATGGAGAGGATCCCGCTCGTCTTCGAGTCCGCGAAGAAGCACGGCGTCAAGGTGCTCACATGCGCGGGGTACGTCGGTCGCAGCGATGAGCTCCTCGAGGCCAGGAGAAAGGACCTGTTCGGGAAGAGGAAACGCCGCAGGAGAAGGAGTTGATCGTGGAGTGCGAACCCAACAGCTTTAGGTATCCCTTCACCTATACCGCTACGGTCCGTAACCTGTCGGAGGGTGTGTCTTGACGTGGCATGAGAAGGGGCTCGTCGGATGGGGCTTCAACAACATCCCAGCGGCGAGAGATATCGAGATGCTTGTCGAGGTGTTCTGCCGCATGTTCTCATCCTTCTTCATTCCCCTCGAGCTGGAGATGTATCGCTTGACGGGAGACATGAGGATAAGGTTGGAGAGCGTAGGGATAATTCCCGCGATGGTCAAGCAGTACGGCTGTGCGAACCGGCCGGTGACAATCCTCTGCAAGAGCAAGGTCAGAAAGACGAGCGGTTACGTCGTGGAGGAGCAGGATGTCCCGGGCAACGGAGCCGATTCCTCGATCTTCGCTGGATTGGATGATGACGGCTTCCAATACGTCACGCTCGAATTGAGCTCGGACGAGTGGTTCAGGGACGACACCGACCCGGAGTGGTTGACGGTGTTCAACAACTGCTTCGGTGAAGCGGTCAGGGTCCTCGAAGTGGGCGAGGTCGCCTGCGATTGCCTGGAGAAGGAGTTCGATGACCTCGTCAATGATCACGGTTTCTCGCCCCGGATGTTCCAGAAGCTGGCTGCGCAGGAGAACGAAGTCGGGTAGCCCGATTCTCGATCAGGCTCGAACTCGCCCAGATTCGCAGGTCCGAGAATCACTCCTGCTACTATTATATACGACAGGATTTCTCGTCGAATCGATTTCCATGAACAGGGAGAAATACGAACTGGTGCTTGGAACCGTGGTGCTCGCGTTGGGCATCGCGATACTAATGTTCGTGCTCGTGTTCGCCTTCGGATTCATCCCGACGGCGGGCGAGTACTTCGAGGAGCAACTGCCTCAGGAGGAGATCCTTGAGGGTCCGAGCACATCCTTCACATTCAGAGTGGACAACTACACGGTGGACTTCACGGACACGTCGGATCCGGGAGATGCTGACATAGTGTCCTGGGAATGGGACTTCGGGGACGGCGACACGTCAAACAGCGAGAACCCGACGAAGACCTACTCCTCCGAGGGGCGTTACACCGCCAAGCTCACCGTGGAGGACGAGAACTCGAAGAGGAGCTCTGCGGTGGCGGCCGACCTGTTCGTAGGCCCAGACACGCAACAAGCGGGGAGTAGTATGCCTGACTTCGGAGACTTCGGCCTCGACTTGGACTTCACAAAGATGCTCCTGCCTGTGGCCCTGGCAATCCTCGTGGTCGGGCTGTTCTTGGTGATGGCCATCGTTGCGGGCTACGTCACAAAGGCTGGCTGGAACCTGATAAAGCCCAAGCCGGAGACCATCAAGGTAAGGATCAAGCCCAAGGACCTGGAGGTCGAGCCCATCCATGCGGCGCCGGTGCAGCCGGACCCTGGATATCGGCTCGCGCAGCCTCCCGCTCAGACTCCGCCGCAGCAGATACAACCTCAAGAAGGTCCCCCGCCACCGCCCCAGGAATAGCTCCCGGGAAGCATGGGAAAGCTTTTCTAATGCTGTGATGATTAGTCTAATCGAGGATGCCCATGGAGGATGCTTGCCCCAAGTGTGAGAACGGAGCCAGGACGAGCCTTCAGGTGTCGGTCTTCGCACCGTACAGGCCAAAGGGATCGGGAGTGGAGCAGAAGTGGCCTCTGAAGCTGCTCGTTTGTGAGAACTGCGGCTACGCCGAGTCCTTCGTGGAGACGGACGACATCGAGAGGCTGAAATCGCTCTCGGAGAAGCAGGAGAGGCTCTCAAAGACGAAGGTCCAGGCGCTCAAGTGATTCCCCTCAGGTCGTATTTATAGACGGGCGTCGATTCCGTCTTCGTGAAAGCGGAGACCAGGCGGATTATCGAGGCCCTTGAGAAGAAGCAGGTTCCAACCGATCCTTGGGTGGCGGAACGGTACATCGGCACGAAGCTGAGGAGCCTCGGCATCAGAGCACCAGAGATCCACGCGATGGCAAGGGATTTCTCGGCCTCGCACAGAGACGCTGAGCTCGAGGAGGTCCACAAGACCGCTGATGAACTCTGGCACTCCGGGATATTCGAGGCAAGGAGCCTGGCCGCTTCCATTCTGATGAGATTCAAGAGGAGGCTGGACAAGAACTCGTTCGAGCTCGTGAGCGGATGGTACGATGACGTGGACAACTGGGCCAACTGCGACGCCCTCTCGGTCTTCGTCCTCGCTGAGTTCATGTTCAGAGACGATGATGTCACGTCGCAGGTTTCCGAATGGATCAGGTCGCCCAACCCTTGGAGAAGGCGGGGGGCCGTGACCTCGACCATACCGGCGAACAGGGAGGGAAGGTCCGACGCGGAGACCGTCCTGGAAATGGTGCGCAGTCTCCTCGATGACGATGAGTACTTCGTGAAGAAATCTCTCGGCTGGGTTCTGCGAGAGCTGGGAAAGAGTCGACCAGAGATCGTGGCCTCGTTCCTCCTGGAACATAGGAACAAGCTGAACAAAGAGCAGCTGAAGAAGGCCGTGAAATACTTGCCCGAGGAGCTCGGGGCGGGCATTCTGGAGTAGCCACGAACATGCTTGATCGCTGACAAAAGGATTTATATCGCCATCTCTATTGAGAAACAATCCCATTCTTGACTGGGAGGGGATAGAAATGGACTGGGGAATGAAGAATCGTTTATCACGGATAATCAAGCCGAGAACTGGACACACTGTCATGCTGGCCATCGACCATGGCTATTTCCTGGGGCCGATGACGAAGCTCGAGAAACCAGAGAAGACGTTGGAACCGCTTATCCCGTACGCGGACTCCATAATGCTCACGCGAGGCGTGCTTCGCTCGTCCGTCGCCGCCACGATCGAGAACCCGATCGTTCTGAGGGTTTCCGGCGGGACGAGCATAGTCGGAGAGAACCTCGCGAACGAGGGGATCACGACGTCGATGCAGGAGGCCATCCGCCTGAACGCGGCGGCCGTGGCCCTGTCGATATTCGTGGGGACGCCTCACGAGCGTCAGACCCTGCTCTCGCTCTCGGAGCTCGTGAATCAGGGCGAGCAGTACGGCATACCTGTCCTGGCGGTCACGGCGGTCGGAAAGGAGCTGGGGAAGAGAGACGCACGCTACCTGGGCCTGGCATCCAGGATCGCGGCGGAGCTCGGAGCCCGCATCGTGAAGACATACTACTGCGATGATTTCGACAAGGTCGTCGACGGCTGTCCAGTCCCAATCGTGATTGCGGGCGGACCGAAGCTGGAGACGGAGATGGACGCCTTCGAGATGACGTACAACGCCATCCAGACAGGCGCAGTGGGAGTGGACATGGGCAGGAACATATGGCAGCACGAGCACTCCGTACCCATGATAAAGGCCGTCCGTTCGGTCGTTCACGAGAACGCCACGCCCAAGGAAGCGATGGACGTCTTCAATCAGGCCAAGAGCGGCGAGGCCTAGCTTCGCGGATCGACTCTACGTGTCGTTCTCTGGGGAGAGAAAGCCATGCGTGTCGCGATGTACTACAACAACAAGGACATACGGCTTGAAGAGATGCCGGTGCCAGAAATCGGGCGGGACGAGCTTCTCGTCAAGGTGATGGCAAGCGGGATCTGCGGCAGTGACGTTATCGAGTGGTACCGGTTGCCAAAGGCCCCCCGCGTTCTGGGCCACGAGATCTCTGGAGAAATCGTGGAAACCGGAAGTGCCGTGAAGGATTACGAAGAGGGACAGCGAGTGTTCGTTTCTCATCACGTGCCGTGCATGGAATGCCGATTCTGTCAGAGAGAGAATCACACAGTCTGCGAAACCTTGCGAACCACGAACTTCGATCCAGGAGGCTTCTCAGAATACGTGAGAGCGCCATCCATCAATGTGGAGCATGGCGTCTACCCGCTTCCGGACGAGGTCTCGCATGAGCAGGCGGTATTCATAGAACCCCTTGCCTGCGTCATCAGAGGACAGAAGAAGGTCAGGGGAATCGAGGATGGGAACATGGTCGTCATGGGAAGCGGCCTCACGGGCATTCTTCACGTTCAGCTGGCCAAATCACGGGGAGCGAGCAGCGTTGCGTGCACGGACATAAGCGATTATCGCCTGGAAATGGCCCGCAAGTTCGGGTCGGACGTAGCTATTCCCGCGAGCGACGCCGTTCCGGATAGGCTCAGAGATGTGTTTGGCGGGCTTCTGGCGGATGTTGTCATTGTCTCTACTGGTGCAAGGAAGGCCATTGAGCAGTCCTGGTCTCTCGTCGAATGGGGAGGGAGTGTTCTGTTCTTCGCGCCAACAGATCCGGACACCATGATTCCAATGCCATTCAATGACATCTGGTTCAAGAACGTGACCGCCACAACATCATACGCCGCGGGCAGGCAGGACATACTGGATGCGATCGAGTTGATCGCTTCCCGCCAGATTCGTGTTCAGGAGATGATCACGCACAGGCTCGGTCTTGGCGAGACCGCTAGGGGCTTTGACCTGGTCCTCAGAGCCGCGGATTCAATGAAAGTGATAATTGAGCCGCAGAACTAGTGCTCCCGAGGGGATTCGAACCCCTGTCTTCGGCTATCCCCGACTCCCGCCAGGGCGAAAATCGCGAGAGGCCGAGATGATTGGCCGGACTACACTACGGGAGCGTGCGCCGAACTATGGATGATGATTAGATAAACCTTTTTACCTGAGACAACTTCTCCGCGACCGTGAAGCTGGTCTACTGTCCGTCCTGTGATGAGGTCTTGATGAGAAGCAGGATCGAGGGAGAACGATGTCCCGAGTGCGGTGGAAGCGTCGAGAAAGTCGACACTGGTCTCTCGTGGCAGTATGTCACTTCGTGGATAGTCCTCCTTATGGGTGCCGCCATGATATTGCTCTTGGAGATGGAGGACATGATAATGAAGATCCTGCTTTTCGTGCTGTTCGCGATAGTGGCGTTCGCGCTTTCCAGCTGGGGCGTGGAGGACCAGAAGAAGAAGGCTCTGTCGAAGGCAAGAGAGGAGAGGAAGGAATGAGAATCGTACTTGGCCAGGTCCAACCCGAATTGGGGAACAAGGAGCACAACGTAGAGAAGATAGAGAGAGTCGTCGCGGAGAACGAGTGCGACCTCGCGGTCTTCGGTGAGCTCTTCCTGACAGGCTACATGTGCAGGGGCGATTTCCCGAGGCTCGCGGAGAACCTGTCGGGCCCTTCCGTGTCCAAGGTCAAGCGCATTTCGGAGGAACACGGCTCCCACATCATCCTCGGGATGCCGGAGATGGACGAGAAGACGAGGGGGATATACAACTCCTCCGTGCTCGTCGCCCCCGACGGGAATGCCCGTTCATACAGGAAGCTGCACCTGGCGAACTTCGGACCTTTCGAGGAGAGCCTGCACTTCGGCAGGGGCTCCGGGCTGGAGGTCTTCGAGACCGACATCGGGCGTATCGGACTGATCATCTGCTTCGACATATTCTTCCCGGAGCTCTCGAAGTTCCACGCCCTCGCCGGTGCGGACATGATCGTGGCCTGCTCCGCTTCGCCCTCCACGAGCAAGTTCTTCTTCCAGACGATCATCCCGGCCAGGGCGATAGAGAACGCCCTGTTCTTCGTCTACTCCAACCTCGTGGGCACGGAGAAGAACATGATCTTCTTCGGCGGGAGCACGGTCGTGGGGCCCCGAGGGGACGAGAAGGTGAAGGCCAAGGAGTACGAGGAGGATGTCGTTCGGTGCGATGTCGACCTGAAGGAACTGGAGAAGGCGAGACAGCACAGGCCCGTCGTGAGGGACACGCGCTTCGACGTGCTGGGCAGGATCCCGGAGTTCCAGGGGAAACCCGGGTGACGCAACCTTTTTATACGGACCCGAGTCTTTCACGCTCGCTCTTTTAAGAGCCGATGATTGATGAAGTTCGCAAGAACTGAAGGAGGTCAAAGTATGGCTAAGCCCATATACGTGAGATTCGAGATGCCCAAGGAGCTCGTCGATGCGACCTACCAGGTCGTGGAGCTTTCGAGGGACAGCGGAAAGGTCAGGAAGGGTACCAACGAGGTCACCAAGCTCGTCGAGCGGGGAGAGGTCTCGCTCGTCGTCATGGCGGAGGACGTTCAGCCGGAGGAGATACTGGCGCACATGCCGCTCCTCTGCGAGGAGAAGGGCATCCCCTACGCCTACGTGCCGAGCAAGGGCGAGCTCGGGGTCGCGGCCGGCCTGGGAAAGGCGACGGCATCCGCGGCAGTGCTCGACGCCGGGAAGGGAAAGCCCATGATGGATGACCTTGCCAAGAAGCTGAAGAAACTGAGGGAGTAGACGAATGGTAGAGGGTAGCATTCCCGCCGAGGTTGTCGAGGTCGTCGGACGCACGGGCATGACCGGCGAGGCGATCCAGGTGAAGGTGAGGGTCCTCGAGGGCCGAGACAAGGGAAGGATCATCACCAGGAACGTCAAGGGCGCCGTGCGCATGGGCGACGTTCTGATGCTGCGAGAGACCTCGAGAGAAGCGAGGAAGCTATCCATCAAGTGAGGGTGTTTGAGTGGTTCAGGCCAGGACCTGCACGTTTTGCGGGGAGAGAATAGAACCCGGGACGGGGAAGATGTACATCAAGAAGGACGGAACCTTCTTCTACTTCTGCTCGGGCAAGTGCCAGAAGAACTCCCTCAAGCTCGGGAGGGTTCCGAGGAGGACCCGCTGGACTAGGCGGTACCCCCGAAAGACGGTAAAGGCCGAGAAGAGAGAGGCTCCCGCTGGTGACGCGGATGAGGACTGACAGGGCGTTCGTTCTCGTCAAACCCGACGGTGTGCAGAGAGGGCTCATAGGGACGGTCGTCTCGCGGTTCGAATCGCGCGGGCTCAAGATCGTGGCCATGAGGATGCTGAGGCTTGACAGGGACATCGTGGAGAGGTACTACGCCGAGCACGTGGAGAAGGACTTCTTCGAGGACCTGGTGGGCTTCATAACCTCCGGACCTGTCGTCGCAATGGTCGTCGAGGGGCCCGAAGTCGTCTCCGTTGTCAGGAGAATGGTGGGAACCACCGATTCCAAGGAGGCGTCTCCGGGCACGATCAGAGGGGACTTCGGCATATCGAAACAGATGAACATAATACACGCCTCGGACTCGCCCGAGAGCGCAGAGAGGGAGATCTCGATCTTCTTTTCGGACGACGATATCCAGGACTTCGAGAGAATGGACGGCCCTTGGACGAAATGAGACGTCCGTCTTGTGGCATGTCCGGTCTTCTGATGGCAAGTGGTAATGACCCAGCATCCAGTGTCGCGCAACGAATATTAGATATATTCTGGTCACATTCGAGATTCGGATGATCAGGCAGCCCATCGTCAGCGTTCTGGGTCATGTCGACCATGGGAAGACGGCACTGCTAGATTCGATCAGAGGGTCGAATGTCGCCGCCAGGGAACCCGGTGCCATAACTCAGCACATCGGGGCCACCGAGGTCCCGTTGGACACGATAGTGGAGGTCTGCGGGGACCTCATGGAGGGCAGGGAACTGGAGGTTCCGGGTCTCCTTTTCATTGACACGCCGGGGCACCACTCGTTCGTGACACTGAGGGCAAGGGGCGGCGCGCTCGCCGACCTCGCCGTACTAGTCATCGACATAAACGAGGGTGTAATGCCCCAGACGGTCGAATCGCTCTCGATACTGAAGAGGTTCAAGACGCCCTTCCTGGTCGCCGCCAACAAGATAGACCGGGTCGCGGGGTGGAGAAAGAAGACGAGTCTCTCGTTTCGGGAGATGATATCGGACCAGCCCGAGTCCTACGTGGAGTACTTCGATCAGAAGTTCTATCATCTGGTCGGCCAGCTATATCAGCAGGGTTTCGATTCGGAGATGTTCGACAAGATCGAGGACTTCACGACCGTCGTGGCGGTCGTTCCGACGAGCGGGAAGTTCGCGGTGGGCGTCCAGGAGGTCCTTCTCATGCTCGTTGGCCTCGCACAGAGGTTCCTGACGCCGAGGCTCAAAACGGTCAGCGGTCCCGCCAAGGGGACGATTCTGGAGGTCAAGGAGGAGAGGGGTCTGGGCCCTACGATTGACACCATAATCTACGACGGTGTGATTCGAAAGGGAGATACGATCGTGCTGGGAGGAACCGAGGAACCGCTCGTGACGAGGGCGAGGACCCTCCTGAAGCCTAAACCGCTTGACGAGATCAGGGACCCAAGAGAGAGGTTCGACTCCGTGGACGAGGTCTACGCCGCGGCGGGGATCAAGATCTCGGGAAGCGGGCTGGAATCCGCCATTGCGGGGTCTCCGCTCCGAGTTTGTGGGGAGGACATCGAAGAGGCCAAGAAGGAAGTGGTCCAGGAGACCAAGATAGAGGTCGAGACGGAGGATACGGGAATACTCGTCAAGGCGGATGCCATCGGTTCTCTGGAGGCCATATCGTTCGAGTTGCGACATGCAAAGATTCCCGTGAAGACCGCCGAGGTCGGGGATGTCTCCAAAAGGGATGTCGTGTCCGCTGCCACGGTGGCCGACCCGCTGAAGAGGGTCATCTTCGCGTTCAACGTGGATGTCCTTCCAGATGCCAAGGAAGAGCTTGTCAGGACCGAGGTGAAGCTGCTGGAGGGGAACATCATCTACGGCATCCTGGAAGACTACCAGGCCTGGGCGGAGGAGATGCAGCTGGAGCTTGAGCGGCGGCGGCTCAGGACGATTACTCATCCCGGGAAGATCCTTCTGCTCGAGGACCACGTATTCCGCGCGAGCAAGCCAGCGATCGTGGGTGTTCGTGTACTCGCAGGACGAATCCGTCAGGGGGTCGGCCTGCTCAGGGATGATGGGAAGGTCATAGGCAAGATCAAGAGCCTGAGGAGCGGTGAGGATAGCCTCAAGGAAGCCATCGCCGGCAGTGAGATCGCGATGGCCGTGGACGGTGTCACCGTGGGGAGACAGATGAGCCCGGGAGACGTTCTGTACGTGGACATCCCCGAGTCCGCGGCCAAGAAACTCGATTCCGTGGACCTCAATCCGGATGAGAAGGAGGTCCTCGAGCGGGTCAAGGACATCAAGAGAGAAGAGGACCCTTTCTGGGGGATGTAATGCCCGAATTGCACTGCAAGGATTGCGACAAGTGGTACGGGGCGGAGGATGACGAATTCGGACCATGCATGATAAAGCACATGCGCGGGGACAAGAAGTACGTCACGCACGGCAGTCACGATTGCGACGAAGGCTACGAGATGAAGGAATGAGAATAAGGAGGATGACGCCTGGGGACTTCTCGTTCGCCGTATCTCTGACCGATTCGGAAGATTGGGCCTATGTCGAGAACGATTTTGCGAGACTGCTGGGCTACGAGCCCGAAGGATGCTTCATCGCCGAGGTGGAGAAGCGACCAGTCGGTCTGACGACCGCGACGTCCTACGGACCTGTGGCGTGGATTGGGAATGTGATCGTGGCCGAAGGATCCAGAGGAACGGGCATTGGGACGCAGCTCGTCAGCACCGCAGTGGACTACCTTGGGAGCGTCGGTGTGAAGACCGTTCATCTTGCATCCTACATGAACACGATTCGATTCTACGAAAGACTCGGCTTCAGACAGGAATTCCCCGTTTCCACGATGTCGATCGACACAACTGGATTCGATTCTTCGGACGTGGACGTAGCGAAGGAGACGGACCTCGAGCAGATTGCAGCGCTGGATGCTGCATACTTCGGCGGGAACAGGTCCAGGATCATACAACGGATGTGGAGAGATTTCCCCCAGTTGTTGCTCAAGACCGACGTCCCAGCGGGCTATGTCATCGCCACATGCACGGAGAAGTCCTGCGAGGTCGGGCCGCTCATAGCCGAAGCGGGAAGCCCGGATGCCGCGGAGCTGCTCTTGAGAGGGATACTCGGCAGTGTCGTGGCAGACAGAGCCAGGGTTTTCGTGCCTCACGCAAACCCACGGGCCGTGGACCTGGCCAAATCGGTGGGATTCGATGAGGACTTCAGAACGATGCGAATGCTGAACGGCGAGGTCAACGAGGCAGAGAGCACGGACGGCATCTACGCGCTGGGGGCCTTGGAGAAGGGATAGATCTCACACGTCAGAGCAGGCCAGTCCTGTCTCCAATCTCAGTTGTGATAATGGGGGAATAACCTTTAATAGACAATGTCAGACTGGATGGGAGCAGAAGGGATCACATGACTGGAGACAGGGTCAAAACATACATCCGTGGATTGGACGAGCAGTTGCAGGGTGGCGTTCCGAAAGGGCACGTCATCCTGATCGCGGGAAAGCCTGGAACGATGAAATCCTCCGTCGCATTCAACATCCTGTACCGGAACGCGAAGGACAGTCGGGGAGGCGCATACGTCACCCTTGAGCAGAGCAGGGAGAGCATGCTCGACAACATGGCTGGCATGGGGATGGATGTCAAGGGTCTTGAGAAGCAGATGTCAGTCCTGGACCTCGCCATGATAAGAAAGAAGCTGAAGCAGCTCTCGAAGCAGTCCTGGATGGAGGTCTTCAAGATGTACGTCGGCAACCTGAAGAAGAGCATGGATCTCGACCTGCTCGTTGTGGACTCCTTGCCGGTCCTTCAGGTGATGGCGAAGTTCGAGGATCCCAGGGACGAACTCTTCAGGTTCTTCGAGTGGCTGAGGGACCTGGAAATCACCACATTCCTGATCGCTGAGATGAGGCA
Organism: Candidatus Thermoplasmatota archaeon; assembly: GCA_022848865.1. NCBI lineage: Archaea > Methanobacteriati > Thermoplasmatota > Thermoplasmatota archaeon. The sequence continues at coordinate 11,156 of JAJISE010000017.1, forward strand.
GGATTCGGGCATGTTCTCGGACAACGGAGAGGATTTCCTCTCTGACGGCATAATTCATCTCGATCTCAGGAGGGAGGACAGGATCGTCAACCTGTTCATGAGCGTTGTCAAGATGAGGAAGACGGGCCACAAGAGAGGCTATTTCCCGTTGATCTTCGTCGATGGCGGATTCGAGATAATCACGAACTAGATTCTCGGACCGATGATCTGCCACAAGATCAACGCCAGTATGAACAGGGCGAGGAAGTAGGACACGTATCTGACGTAGGCCTCCCTTTTCTCAGCGGCCATGTCGGGGTTCGTCCTCTCCATCACTGATTCCAGACCGTCCCTGAAGATGTATCCTCCGTCGAGGGGCACGGCCGGAAGGACGTTGGTCAGACCGAGCATCAGGTTCAACCAGAAGATCCAGTACATCACGTTTGCCAGAATCCAGAAGGAGTCGACTGGGAGGAAGGACCAGAACCCCTCCACCTCGTAGAACTGAGTGAACCAGTTCGGGAAGGGTGACATCGATTCCGGGCCGACCCGCAGAAGAGGGAGCCCGATGTAGGCGAAGAGCGAACCGGTGAAGTACTTCGGGTCACGCATGTCCGCAAACGGGTTGAAGAAATCAGGGCCATTCTTCACCTCAAGAGTCCTTGCACTGCCCATAACGGTGAAAACCAGGACCGTCCGCACTCCCAGGTATCCCTTTCCAGTGTCATTGACGTCCTGAGTGAAGTCGAAGCGGTCAGCGAGGGTCAGGCTGATCGTCCGGGTCGCGCCGTTCTCGTATGTCCCGATCGAGACGTTCTGCCCCGCGGATGTGTCCTCAACGGCGGCGGAGAAGGACTGATGGTCGCTGATAGCACTCCCGTTGAACGAGTAAATCATCATACCTGGTGTGATGTTGCCATAGGCGGGGGAGTCCACCACGACGGCGAAGACGCCGACGCCATCGTGCACGGGGGTGACGCTTGCCATCATGGAGGACGTGAATATGAAGGAGAACAGCAGGGCGGCGATGAGGTTCGTGGCGGGTCCAGCAGCGAACAACCGAGACCTCTTTCTCCTGTCGATTTTCATGAGCCCCTCCTCGTCAGGTTCAACGAATGCACCTATCGGGATTATGAAGAAGAGAACCCCAAGACTGAGGACCTTCAGCTTGGCGACGTACGTGAGTATCCCGTGCGCGAACTCATGTATCACTATGGCCACTACCAGAGCCACCACCCCGTACCCTATCGGTATGAAGGGGTTGAGCCCGGGGATCCCTATCAGGGCCTGGACGGGAGGAACCCTGTCCGAAGGTATGGACGACACAAGTGTCGCTGCCCAAAACAGGACGCCCGTGATTACGAACATCCCCACGATACAAAGCCCGATGGCGAAATCCCCGTATGCCTCCCAGAACCTCTTGGCACTGGCTATCTTCTCAAGGGCCTTCCGTCCCCTCGATGTCTTCCACATCAGGAAGATGCCGTACAGGGAAAGACTGGGGCCTTCGAGCTTCTTCAGCTTGTAGAGCGCGTAGACGACAAGGCCGTAGGTGAGGAAGATCAGTAGTATCAGCGAATAGAGCACAGCATCGTCCATCTGGCGATGGTTATAGCACCGATATTATAACCTTTTTCTGTGGACGTCCAAGGAGGCTGTCAGTCTCGGGTCCAGACCTCTTCAGAGATAGAATCGTAGACGCTCCCGAACTCCTCCTCATCTTCATCCTCACTGCTTGCTGCGAGTGCCTTGATGTGCTCCTTCTTGATGATCCAGTAGTGGATCCGCCAGAGCTTTCCCCTCTTCAGGTTGATCTCCTCCCTTCTGGTCGTGAGGATCCCTTCCTCCTCGAGCATGTAGAAGACATCCCTGTCATGGGGCCTCAGAAGATTGTCTATCACCTCGTCGTTGAAGCCGAAGAACGACATCAGATAGTCCGCCAGTTTGCGGATTTCGTCCTCGGGCATGTCCCTCTTGCCTAGCGTCTTTCGGAGGGCTTCTGTCAATTCGGAGATGCTAATGACAGTCAATATGCTCGTGAGTTCTTCATCCAACCCTTCTAAAGTATTTTGCTCTCTGACTATCAAGTTTTATAATCGGGTCTCGTTTGAGTCGACATGTACTCCATGGTGTACGCTACGGCATCGGATGAGAAGGAGGGCATGCAGATCGGAAGGACTGTCGTGGAGAAGAAGCTGGCGGCCTGCGCGAACATGTTCCCCATCAGGTCTATCTATTGGTGGAAGGGCAGTATCGAGGAGGGCAATGAGCAGGCATTGATCTTCAAGACCAGGTCCGAACTGGTGCCCGCGCTCATCAAGGAAATCGAAAAGAAGAGCAGCTATGACACCGTCTGTGCGGTCTCCTACGCGATGTCAGAGGGCAGCGAGAAGTATCTCGAGTGGATAGAGGACAGCACTAGGACCTGACCAGCAGTGCGCCATAGCCCACGACTTCTACCATCGGGCGGACGTCGCCTGAAGTCGCGTACTTCAGAAGCTCGGCCCTCTTCCCTTGGACGGCCGTGAGCATCGCTATCACTGGCCCGTGGCCGCACATGGACACGTTGTTCTTGACCCTGACCTTGTTCATTCCCTGGGGATCGAGTCCGAGGATCTTCTGGATCACTTCGCTGTCCTTCGCCTGAGCGACGCCTTGTGTCACGTAGTGCGAGAAGTCGGTCGAGGCTATCACGACGACGTCCTTTCCGGCGATGGCTTCGCCGAGGACCCCGCCAAGCTCCCGGGCGGGCCGATACTCCTGGTCCATCATCGAGATCGGCAGGAACTCGAAGTCCTTAGATATGTGCTGGAGAAAGGGCAATTGCACCTCCACCGAGTGCTCGAACCTGTGCGCCAGTATGTCGTCGTTGATTCCCTTCCTTGTCAGTCTCCCCGCCAATTCCTTGTCGACGGGGACCTCGCCCAGTGGTGTCTGGAAGGCCTGTGTCGTCAGGGCAATCGGGCTGCCCCTTCCGCCGTGGTTGGGGCCGATGATCACGAATGTCTCGGGAAACCCGTCATGTGCAAGAGCGTGGTATGCATGAGCGGCAACTGGGCCGGAGAAGATGTACCCTGCGTGAGGGACAACGAGTCCGCGAATGCTCCTCTCCCCCTCCACCAGCTCTGGGAGCCTCCCTGGACCAATGGGGCTCGTGTAGCAGGACTCTATCTCCTTGACAAGCGCCTCCTCGGTGCTGGAATAGAACTGACCAGCAACAGCTGGATACCTCAACTTACCACCTACAGGGTTGCTTCGAAATCCTCGACTGCGAGCCCGAACCCGGAATCATCCTTGATGGTCCCTCTCTCCTTGAGGACCTCCCTCGTCAGCAGCCAGTAGATCGTTGCGAGCGCCCTTCTGCCTTTGTTGTTCGTGGGTATGATGAAGTCCACGAACTTCGTCTCGTTGTTGGCGTCGCACAGCGCCACTATCGGTATGCCCACGTTGAGGGCCTCCCTTAGCGCCTGCTGATCCGCCGCGGGGTCTGTGACCACGAGTATATCGGGCTCTGTGAACATGGGCAGGTCCGGATTGGTCAGCGTCCCGGGGACGAACCGCCCAGCGAAGATATCTGCCCCGATCGTGCGGGCGAAGACCTTGGCCGGTTTCTGACCGTACTGCCTCGCTGCGACGACCAGAACCCGCTCGGGCTCGTATCTTGCCAGGAATCTCCCTGCACCTCTGATTCTGTCGTCGGTCTTCCTTATGTCCAGGACGTAGAGACCGTCTGTCCTGACCTTGTAGATGAAGGGCTTCATGTCAGCGCTCTTCTGCTGTGTCCCGATGTGGACTCCTGACGTCAGATACTGATCCTCCGTAATCAGCAATGGTTCTTCTGGACTCTCCGTGCTTTCCATGTGAATGCACCTAGGATTTCAGTTCTTCTTCAATGCGTATCAACTCATTAAGCTTTGCTATTCTTTCCCCGCCAACAGCGCCAGTCTTGATGGCGAAACAGCGGAATGCCACAGCGAGGTGGGCGATTGCGTTGTCCGTCGTTTCTCCACTCCTGTGAGAGACGATCGACCGATATCCCGCATCCTTTGCCAAAGAGAGCGCATCCATCGCATCGGTGAGTGTCCCGATCTGATTCGGCTTTATTATCGTCGCGTTGGCGGCGCCCATGTCGATACCTTTCTGCAGCCTTGTCTTGCGGGTGACGAAAAGGTCGTCACCGACGATGAGGCATTTCTTCCCGCACAGCTCCGTCAGTCTGGCGAACCCCTCGAAGTCCTCCTCGTGGAGAGGATCCTCAACGTAGGCGAGCCTATACTCATCGATGAGGTCCGCAACGAACTCTATCTGGTCTTCCGCGGAAAGCGATCCTTCTCGATACTGGTACTTCCCGTTCGAGTAGAATTCCGTCGCGGCGATGTCGAGGCCAGGGGAGCAGCGGACTCCGGTCTCCCGGGTCACATGCTTGCATGACTCGCTCAGGATATCCATTGCCTCCTCGTTCCCGATGTCTGCCACCCAGGCACCCTCATCGCCCTTTCCGATCGCATCGTCGGGCAGACGCTCCATCAGCTCGCTCTTCACTAGCCCGTGAAGCCTTGCATTTGCGGTGATGGCCTCGAGAACGGAAGCCCCGGAGGCGAGCGACAGGAACTCCTGAATGTCCGTCCCGCCAACGGCATGGGCACCCCCGCCCAGGACGTTTCCAAGTGGACGTGGCATGGAGACATCCTTTGAGCCCGCCAGATACTCGTAGAGGGGCAGCCCTTGGGTACTCGCTGCGGCCTTCGCGACGGCGATGGAAGTGGCTATGGCTATGCTCCCGCCGATCTTCGAGAAGTTGTCCGTTCCATCGAGCTCGTGCAGCTTCTCGTCCACGGCTTCTTGCTCCGCCGGGTCAATCCCCTCCAGTGCCGGGGCGACTCTCGACCTGAAGTTCACAAGGTCCGCGTTGATCCCATTGGCTGAGAAGCCGACAGCCTCGGCCGCCCCGGTGCTGGCCCCAGCGGGTGCAGACGCCCGTCCGAATCCTCCTTCCGTGCGAACATCCACCTCGACTGTGAGGTTCCCGCGGCTGTCCAGGATTCTCCTGATCTCGAGGTTGGTGATTGCCATCTGGTCAGCTCCTTTCCACCGTGATGGGGAGAATTCCCCGCTCGAACTCCAGCTCAGCGAGTGCAATGGCTTCCGACACCTCTTGATCTGCAAGAAGGGACGGCGCTCCCATGGATATCTGAAGCGCCCTGGCACCGACTATTCTGGCTGTCTCATATCTCGTATGATTCATTGTACCACTCAAGGGAGTCTCACTCGATATGAAGTCACGCTCTTAATCTTTTTGGCCACGATATATTAATATGCCCCCATACCATTCACGGCTCGGTGATGATTTGGTAGAGGCCTACTGCGTGAAATGCAGGAAGAAGATTGAGATGAAGGATCCCAAGAAGATCACGATGAAGAACGGAAAGCCAGCCACGAAAGGCACATGCCCCAAATGCGGGACTAAGGTCTTCAGGATAGGTGCCTCATAGGCCCGACTTCATAATCTCGATTCTTTTTCGAAAACGGATAGATAGAGCGTGCTTCCTCGATTGAACCAGATTTCCTCTTCAAGGTAAGGTGTGTTTGAAATGACAAAAGCTCCAGATATTAGGACGACCCCTCCAGGCCCGAAGGCGAAGGAGATAGTGGAAAGAGATTCCGAGTTCGTTGCCACGACGACGAAGACGTCTCCCATAGTCGCAAAAAGGGCCAGAGGCTCCATCGTGGAGGACGTGGACGGCAACGTCTATGTGGACTTCACATGCGGAATCGGTGTCACGAACGTTGGCCATTGCCATCCAGAAGTTGTAGATGCGATCAAGAAGCAGTCATCAGAGCTGATCCACTTCGCGGGCACGGACTTCTACTACGAGATCCAGGTGGATCTCGCGGAGAGGCTCTGCAAGATCACGCCTGGGGATTCTCCCAAGAAGGTGTTCTACACCAATAGCGGAACCGAGGGAACGGAGGCGTCCATCAAGATAGTGAAATGGAACACTCAGAAGCCCCTGATAATCGGATTCATCCGCGCGTTCCACGGAAGGACCATGGGCTCCTTGGCGATCACGGCCAGCAAGCCCGTCCACAGAGCGAGGTTCGCCCCGATGATGCCCGGGGTCGTTCACATACCATTTGCCTACTGCTACAGGTGTTCGTACAAGATGGAGTTCCCGGATTGTGGCCTCCACTGTGCTAAGATCCTCGAGGAGCTGTACTTCGAGGCCCATGTGCCGCCAGAAGACGTTGCGGCGATATTCACTGAGCCAGTGCAGGGCGAGGGAGGATACGTCGTTCCACCGAAGGGTTGGATTGACGAGATTGCGAGCATAGCGAGAAGGCACGAGATCCTGCTCGTGGATGATGAGGTCCAAGCGGGGTTCGGGAGAACGGGGAAGATGTTCGGCATCGAACACTCCAATACCGTTCCGGACGTCCTCTATACGGCGAAGGGGATCGCATCCGGGATGCCCATGGGAGCTGTCATCTTGGACGCCAAGCTCGATTTCGGCGTGCAGGGTGCCCACTCGAATACATTCGGCGGGAACCTCGTCGCCTGTGCCGCGGCCCTGAAGACGATAGAGCTGATAGAGAGGGAGGGCATGCTGGACAACGCGAATCGCATGGGTAAGGTGCTCAAGGACCGGCTGGATGAGATGGCCGGGACATACAACATCATGGGCGATAACAGAGGCCTGGGCCTGATGTGGGCGACGGAGTTTGTCAAGGACAGGGCGACCAAGGAGTTCGCAGTCAAGGAGCGGAACGAGATCGTCAAGCTCGCCTACGAGAGGGGGCTCATCCTGTTGCCTGCGGGCAAGTCCGCGATCAGGTACATCCCGGCCCTCAACATCACCGAGGAGGAGCTCAATTCAGGTGTGGATGTCCTCGAGAGCTGCATCAAGGACGTGGCCTAGTCAGGGAAGCAAGATCGTTCCCCACGACGCCCGTCCTTGAGAGTGGTTTGCTCAGGTGTCTCCTCGCGCATACTGGCGGTTCATAGGGACCCAGTTCCAACTCCCGCTTGACCTTCACGACCTTCGCGGAGCCTTCCTCAGCCTTTGTGTGACACTTCCTGCAGCGATAACCGGACCCCTTGCCCGTGGACTTCATCGACTTCCCGCACTTCGGACATGCCGGATTGCCAGTTTTCCGGAACCTCTCCCCGAGCTTCAGGATCTCGATCTTCTCCAGATTGATCGTCCTCGGCGAATCTCTCACGCTGCCGAAGACCCGGACCTCGTCCCCGAGGGAGAGCGTCCTGCCGACATCCCTGAACTGCTTGGACGGCTCATATACGGTGCACTCGACACTCCCCGTGCCGTCGCCGATCTCGAAGACAACGTGACCCCTTTCGATATCTGCGGGTTCCCTGGTGACTCTTCCCGCAACGATTACGGACTCGTACTCCCCGATGTCGCTGATTCGCTTTCGTATCAGGTGGTCGTCCGTTCCTTGATTGGTCAGGAAGAGATGCCATCTGTCGATGTCCTCTGAATCTATCATCTCCATGGCATCCAGCAGGTCATCGGGCTCGTCTCCCCGGATCCCGAAGAGGACAGGGCACGGAGAGTTTGGGGCAATCGCGACTCTCTCATTCAGATAATCGTAGTTGTTGAACGTGCACCGGGTCTTCGTGTCCATTCCCTTCACGGATCCGTCCGATATCCTCCGAGGAGACCCCCATTTCGAGCGTTCTCTGTACGTGATGATCTCATACGTCCGGTCCCTGGGCATCCAGGAGATCGCGGAACACGCACCGATCAGCCCTCTGCCGTTCTTGTACTTCTTCGTCTCGCCGAGGCCGGTGACCATCCTCTCGACCTCCGGGAGGGTCACGAGTCCCCTCACGGCTCGCCAGTACAACGACGGACTGGGCTTCTTCTGCAGTATCGCGAAGGCGGGATTGGTCTTGTCCTCATGGAAATGAGCGTATGTCTCCAGGATACTGGACAGCCGCTCGACCGCATCGTCTGGAATGGGGCCGGGAAGCTCTCTCTCGAAGGCGAACACCGATGTCCCCGAGATCTCGCCCGCGAAGAGCCTCCTTCCGCCTCGGCGGCCCATCCTGACGCAGATGGCGCCATTGCCTCTGGTCTTCCACGGTATGTTGGGATTCAGACGCACCAGCCTGGGATATCCTATCAAGTCCAAGTCGTCGAATTCCCTGATGATCTCGGACACTAGATACGTCGTGCACATCCCGGACAGGGAGTCCGTGTCGTCGACGCCGATGTAGATGTCAGCACCTCAGGGAGTAGAACCCAGCAGCAGAAATAAGCCTTTAGGAGAAAACCGAAAGCTCTATCTACTGAGACCTGCTATTAAGGGGAGAACCGCATGCCAGTGAAGCATTTTGAGTTGTTGGCCATCGAGGGGAAGAGATTCTCCAAGCTGAGCGAGAAGCCGAGAAACGTCAGGATAGACCATAACAGCTCCGTGACCTCCGTTACGGAGAAAAGCAAGAACGAGGCGGTGATCGACTTCCGGTTCATGGCGAACTACCAGGGTCTCGGCGTGATATCCATCGAAGGGAGCCTCGTGTACGAGGGCGATGCGAAGGAGATCGTGGTGCAGTGGAGGAACCAGAGAAAGATGCCTGACAAGGTGGCGACCGAGGTCCATCAGGCGATCATGAACAACTGCATCCCCGAAGCAGTCGTAATCGCGAGGGACATAAGACTGCCCCCGCCGGTTCCGCTCCCTCCCATAAGAATCGGTGGAAAACCGAAGGACAGCACGGGCATCGAGGTTGCCTGACGCTACTTGATGTGGTCCAGCGAGAAGGACCCTATGTTCACTCCGTGCTTGCTGTACGTGTACTTTATCCATGCCCTGGACTGAACGTCACCGATGCCCTTGACGCTCAGGAGGGACTTGAGCTGCTCGACCTTGAAGTCCAGCATGCCCTCCATCATGCTTCCTATCATCTGGATCTCCTGGTCGGTGTGCATGCCCTTCTCGATTATGTACAGTGCGACGGCCTTGTGCCTCTTCCTTCTTCCGGCGAAGGCCTGCAGGAACTTGAATATCGACGTCGAGTCCAGGTATGCGATGAGGGTTGACACGGATCGGAAAACGAGCCTGTAGTACTTGTGGTTCTTGAGCAACTCCTTCGAGATCTTGTCCACTGCGCTCAGTATGGCCTTGTAGTCGGTCGGGTCCTCCAAGTAGATTGTGTACGGGTCCTCCTCCACCTCGCCCATGCTCTTGGAGTAGGAGTCCACATACTTCACCAGACCCAGCTTCTCGTACTCCTCGTATCCGGAGACGACCGCACCCATCTCCTCCCTTATGTCGGAGGGCATCTTCTCCGTCGTCACCCATATCGTCGGGATGCCCTTCCTCAGGGCCTCGGCCATGAACCCGTTGGCAACGACCTCTTTTCCGACGAAAGGCGGACCGTAGATGAGGACGTTGGAACCGAACGGTATCCCGCCCAGGAGCAGGTCGTCGAGTCTCGGAGTTCCCGTCTTGACCTTCTCCACTTTGAACTCGAGCATCCTCTCCTCTTCGCGGGCGTCGATCTCCTCCTCTATCAGGCCCTGCTCGCGCAGGCGGAGCTCCTCCATCTTGGACTTCAGGTACTTCTCCTTGGCCCTGACCTCGTCCTCCTTTCTCGCGATCTCCACCTTGAGGGACTCGAGGCGGTCCTTCATCTCGTGCTCCTCGATGTTCATGGAGGACGCCTTCGCCTCCTCGACCTTCCTTCTCTCTGCCGACAGCCTCTTCTCTCGGTAGAGCAGGTCCTCCTCTCTCCTCAGGAGCTCCTCTTCCTTGTAGGACAGGGGCTCCTTGACCTTCTGGAGCTCGTCCTCCTTGTCCCTGAGCTCGTCCTTGAGCCTGTCGATCTCCTCCTCTCTGAGGAGGATTGACTTCTCCTTTGCCTGGAGGTCCTTCTCCTTGGCTATGAGGACCTCGTCTATCTCGTTCTCGGAAAGCTGTCGCAGATCCTGGCTGTCCTTACGTAGCTTCTCATCGATCCTGGAGGTCTGGATCTCTCCCTCGAGATGTATGATCTTCTTCCTCAGCTCGTCCTCTTTCTCAAGGAAGTCCTTCTCTTTCTCCCTCAGCTCGGCCTGAAGTCTCAGTTCCAGCTCGTGCTCGCCTGACTCGCCACCGGGAACGAGCTCTCCGTTCTGGACCGCCCGCTCGTACGCTTCGAGCTGGTCCTCCTTCGCCTTGATATCGGCTTCCCTCACCACGAGCGCCAGTTCCTTCTCCTTCAGGGCCTTCTTGTCCGCAGGCATCTCGTCCAGTTTTCCCTCCAGCTGGGCCTTCATGTTCTCCATCACCGTGCCCATCCTCTCGAGCTCGATCTGCAGTCTCTTCCTCTCCGCACCCTCCTCGGCCAGCTTCTTCTTGACGGCGGGACCTCCGCCGCGGACCATCTGCTCCTTCATGTACTTGACAACGGCAGATGTTCCCTTCTTCAGGTGGCTGATGTCCTCCTCCAGCTGCTTTCTCTTGCGGACCTCGGTCTGCAGGTTCTTGCTGAGCTCGGCTGTCTCTTCGATGAGCTTCATCGGGTCGAACTTCCCCGTACGGACTGCCTCCAGTTCCTTCTCTATGATCTTCTTCAGTTCATTGAGCTCGATGCTCATGCCGTCGACTTCGTCTTCCTTGCGCTTGATGTCATCCTCTCGATCGTTGAGGATCTGCTGTCTTTCAAGGAGCTCTCTGCTCTCAACGACATCCCCGACTGGGGCGGCTCCAGACTCTCCGAGCCAGGTTTCGAGCGCGTCCTCCTCTCCGGTCAGCCACTTGCGCAGGGCCCCCATAGTGTCATCCTCACCGTCGCTGGCCGCTTCGGCCGGCGCAGGGCTCTTCTGCTCGGGCGGATCGCCACCGAGCCAGACGCCGAGAGCGTCGTCCGAATCCCCGGACAACCAGTCGGTGAGGGCCTCTGGGTCCTTCTTGTCCTCCGCGGGTTCGGTGGGATCGAGGATGTTGTTCATGATCGTCTCCGCAAGCTTGTCCCCGATACCATTGATGGCGGAGAGGTCCTCCAGGGCGGCGGATTTCAGATCCTCCAGAGAGGAATAGCCATTATCGAACAGGATCTCGGCTTTCGATTCACCGACTCCCTTTATGTTCGAGAAAACCTTGACTGCGTCCTCCCTGGAAGGATCTTCGGGCGTACTTGGACTGGCAACGGATGGTTCAGGATTCGGCGCAGGATTCTCAGGGCCGGGATTCCCGGCCTTCTTCTCTGAGATGTCCTTGGATTGCGTCCCGCATATGGTACACTGATCCTGCGGGTTCAAAGGACCCCCGCACACGGCGCAGACACCCGCTTCTGCAGAATCCTTCTTGGGACTAGCCTTCTTCTTGTCTTCGCTTGCCAATCATGCACCTCTAGAGGCGTTATGGCGGCCGCTGGCTCGCCATTTGTTGTCGACATATTCTATATTAGGGCGACACTATAAATAACTTTCACAGAGGTTCTCCCAGCATGAACGCCAACATATAAATACGGAGAATATCATGGCAAAAACCGGAAGTCATCCTGGGTTCCCAGCCTTCGGCAAAAGGGTGGATGGGATAGTAATGGACAAGAAGATTCATCTGAAGATCGACAAGAATGACTCGTCAATCACGCTGAAGGACGTCCTTGACAAGATACAGGAGATCCAGAAGGAGAACCCGGAACTCGAGGTCTTTTTTGACGGCGATGAGTACGCCGTGTGCAGCCGACCGAGAAGGGAGGAGATCGGCTAGTCGACCTTCCCGAGGCTCAGCCTACCCTTGTCCAGTATGATCCTTCCGTCCACCTCGACCGTCGGATGGAGGACCGTTCCCGCGAAGTCGAACGTGCTGTCGTTATCCCCGCCCAGAGAGAGGTTGTCACCGATGCCTACGGAGACCGCTCCCAGAACGGTCTGGTCGTCGAAGTAGCCGATCATCTGGGCTTTCGGGTTGATCCCGATGCTGAAGCGGGCTATCCTGTCCTTCTCGCCCTTTCCAGGTTCCAGAAGGTTCCTGAACGCGTCCACGTTCTGCTTCGCCCCGTATGACCTCAGCTTCCCCTCGGCGAACGTCCATTCCAGGTCCTCTATCATCTTTCCCAGGGACGCCTGTGGACAGTCGAAGAGCACCCTCCCCTCGGCGCTGTCCTCTTGCGGGGCCACGGTCACGTAGCCAGTTGGCAGGTTCGTGAAGGGCCTGCCGCTCGCGACATCCTGATCGTCAACGACCCCGTCCTCTATGTGGACCCTCCGTCCCGCCATCTGGAAGCGCAGGTCCGTCCCGCTCTCCGAGCTTATCCGCACCTCCTTCGCCTGCGCGAGGATGTCCGCGATCCTCTTGCCCAGCTGGGACATCAGGTCGTAGTCGACATCGATGGCCTCGTTCACCGCGCGCTTCCAGTGCTCTATCGAGAAGCCGTACACGGATGCCCTCTCGGGAGTGATCAGGCCCAGCGTCACGAACGCTCCCCTGATGCTGCTGTCGATGACCTTCTTCTCCAGCGGCCTGTAGGCCTCCCTTATGGCCGCCATCTTGCTCGTGTCAACGTTGTGGAACATCTCGGGGTTCTCAGGGCCCGCCAGGGCGATGCTCACGGTGACCTCGTCCAGGGCCTTGAGCTGGTGCCTTGGCGTCTTTCTCAGGAACTCAACGGGGACCTCCGTGAGAGTCCTCTCATACAATTCATCCGTGTCCAGAGTGATGAGAGGGACGGCTCCGAGCTTCCTGCACTCCAAAGCCATCTCACTGGCCAGTTCTATCGTGTGGTGCCAGGTGTCGATCCAGACCATGTCGTCCTCTTTCACAGTGAGCGAGTTCCTCACGATTCTCTTGGCTATACTAGATAGGTCTCCTTCCTGCAAGGGGAACACCTCGGTGAGGAAAGCGATACCCAGGTCTGGTGACCCGGATAGTTTACACCCTCCAATCCTCGTAATACATATCGTGAAGGAGATATAAAAAGGATTTGTCTCAGAGAGCCAGTTGTTCGTTGTCGTGACTGAAGATCGGGCGCCCGCCCATCTCCCTGAGCGCGTCTAGGGAGGCTAGGGCCTCGACGGAGTTGTGGAGGACGCCGACTATGTTCCGCCTCTCGTAGTTCTCCTTCAGGGGCGCGATGTCCCCGCAGTAGACGTACCGCTTATCACCTTCGACTATCACGGACTGGTGCCCGGGAGTGTGTCCTGGTGTCTGCATCAGCGTCACGTCCTCCGTGAGCTCGTGAGTGCCGCTCACGGTCCTGAACCTAGACGCGTCGAAGAGGCTCTTGACGTACGCTCCCTTCTGGAACCTGTGGGGGTTCTCCGCGTAGGCGAGCTCTATCTCCTGGACGACGAACCTGGCGCCCTTGAAGAGACGGTTGTTGCCGCAGTGGTCCACGTGAAGATGCGTGTTGACGACGGTCGTGATATCCTCGGGGGACAGCCCGACCTTTCTCAGGCTCTTCTCGATGGTCATGGACCTGTCGGGCTTGAAGTACTTCACGATCTTCTCGGGCAGTTCGCCGATCCCCGTGTCCACGAGTATGCGGAGGTCCTCGGACTCGAGGAGCAGCGGCTTCAGGGCGGCCATGTACTTCTTGCCGTAGTAGGAGGTCTTCCCGTACACGAGCAGGCCGAGGTCGATCTCGAAACATCCATCGGAAAGCAGCACAACTCTCTTTGCGGTCGTTGGATCACCTTAGTACTTGTCGTATCTCAGGTCCAGGGTCGGGGCGGTCACGCCTGTTCCCTCCTCGACCACTCCGATGACCTTGGCGGGCGTGCTCCTGCATATGGACTCCACTATCGAGCCGGCGTCGTCGCTCCCGCAGATCAGAGCATACCCGAGTCCCATGTTGTACGTCTGGTACATCTCCTCGTCCTTTATCCCGCCCAGTTGCTGGAGGAGGCCGAAAACAGGCTGCGGCTCCATCGGGTCCGTAATCGTGTATTGCACACCGTCCTTCATGCGTATGAGGTTCCTCAGGCCGCCTCCGGTGATGTTCGCCATCCCTTTGATGCTGAACTCCTTGACCGCCGCCAGTATCTCGCGGACGTATATCCTCGTGGGCTCCAGGAGCTCCTCCCCGATCGTTCGGTCCAGTCCCTGGGGAGTGTCGCTCAGGCCGATTCCCGCTCCTGAGACAAGTTTCCTCGCAAGAGTGAGGCCGTTCGAGTGTATCCCGGAGCTGGCGAGGCCCACTATCGAGTCCCCGACCGCAATGTTCGAACCGGAGACCATCTTGTCTTTCTTGACGTACCCGAGGCAGGTTCCCGCCAGATCGAACCCCTTCACGACCTCTGGGAGCGTGGCAAACTCGCCGCCCACCAGAGAGAGGTTGGCGAGCTTCGCGCCCTCGTTCAGCCCGATGCCGATCTGCCTGGCCACTTCCTTGTCGTACCTCTCGACGGCGAAGTAGTCGACGAATGCGAGCGGCTCGGCCCCGACGCAGATCATGTCGTTGGCGCTCATCGCGATACAGTCTATGCCCACGGTGTCCCATTTCTCCAGGGCGGAGGCCACGATCATCTTCGTCCCGGTGCTGTCCGTGCACAATGACAGGTAGATGTCCCCGAAGTCGATGAGTCCGGTGAAGGACCCTGGGATGTCGCGCGACGCGCCGAGACCCTCCCTTCTGTACGTGAGCTGAGAGACCAGCGCCCTAATGGACTCGCCTTCAGCATCGATGTCGACGCCCGCCTCCTTGTACGTCTTCACCATCCGGCAGTGGTAAGGTCAGAGAGGTGAATAAGGCTTTGGTTCGAGCCCCGAATCTAAAGCTTTAATATGGACAGGGAATTGACACTTGGGGGAGCGGGAACCCTAGGATTGTGCATTGATGGAAGATAGAATCGCGGTTGTTGGTGCTGGTTCCACGAAGTTCAGACCGGACACGTCAGAACAGAACTGGAAGGAACTGATGTTTGAGGCTGCGTCCAAAGCATATCTGGACGCGGGGCTGAACCCGAGGAAGGACATAGACAGCTTCGTCACTTGCGCGGAGGATTACTGGGAAGGCTTCAGCATATACGACGAGTTCGTGCCCGACCAGCTCGGGGCGGCGATGAGGCCCACGTGCACCGTGTGCGGGGACGGCCTCCACGGGCTTGCGATAGCGTGCATGCAGATAATGTCGGGCATGGTGGACGTCGTGGCTGTTGAATCGCACAGCAAGATCTCGGACCTGAACACGTACAACGACGTGGTCCTCTTCGCGTTCGACCCCATATACAACAGGCCCCTTGCCGGGCATCCATACTACGTGGCGGGAATGGAGATGAACGCGTTCCTGAACGGCTCGGGCAACACGGAAGAGCAGTGCGCCGGGGTCGCCAGCAAGAACATGACGAATGCGTTGAAGAACCCGCTAGGTGCGTACGGCAAGAATGTCGGCGTGGGCGATGTGATGGGCTCCGAGCCCATGTTCAGCCCCGCGAAGAAGCTGGACATCGCCGAGCTCGTGGACGGTTCCATTGTCCTTGTCCTTGCGCGGGCGGAGAAGGCGAAGGACATCACTGACAATCCCGTCTGGATAACGGGCTTCGGATGGAACTCCGGCACGCCCTGGCTGGAAGGGAGAGCCTGGGGTCGGGCTTCCTATGCGGAAGAGGCCGCCAAGATGGCCTACAAGATGGCGGGCATCGCCGAGCCGAGGAGCGAGATCGGCTTCGCTGAGGTCGATGACAAGTTCTCGTACAAGGAGCTCATGCACCTCGAGGCGGTCGGTCTGGCGGGAAAAGGCCAGGCGGGAAATGACCTGGAGAACGGCAGGTTCCAGCCTGACGGGGACATTCCGATCAACGCCTCAGGAGGCTCGCTCGGATGCGGGAACCTGATCGAGGCTTCCGGACTGCACCGAGCTCTGGAGGTCGTCCTTCAGCTCAGAGGGCAGGCGGATGGAAGGCAGCTGAACGATATTGAGAGAGGGCTCGCCCAGTCCTGGAGAGGTGTGCCCACCGCCTCCGGGGCGGTAGCGGTATTCGAGAGGTGATGAGATGAGAAAAGTTTGCGTTCTCGGCGGCGGGATGACGATTTTCAGGAGAAGGCTTCAGGAAACGGGAAAGGAGATGAGCTATGAGGCCACCAAGATGGCCCTGGAAGAGGCGGGGCTGGAGCTGAAGGATGTGGACAGCGTTGTGATGGGCTCGGCGCCCGACGCGTTCGATGGCATACACATGAAGGGCGAGAACCTGCTCGACGGAGCTGGCGGGGCTGGGAAGCCCTACCTTAGGGTCTTCGTCGGCGGCGGTACTGCGGTCTTCACGCCCATTGCGGGCTGGTGGCACATCGCTTCCGGGATGGCGGACGTCTGCCTTGTTGTTGCAGAAGAGAAGATGTCGAGTGTCTTCCCGCACCCGCAGTCGGCGTTCGGACACATCTGGGACCCGATACTCGACCGCCCGCTAAAGCCCAACCTCGTGTGGATATTCGCCATGGAGATGAACAGGTACATGACCGTGCACGGCATCAAGAAGGAGGACATCGCCAGGGTCGCGGTCAAGAACAAGAGGAACGCGCTGGACCACCCGTGCGCGCAGCTGGCAGCAAACCTGACGATCGACGACGTGCTCAACTCGGAGATGATGGCGTGGCCCGTCCAGAGACTGGACATCAGCCCGCCGAGCGACGGCGCGTCCGCGATGATCCTCGCGTCGGAGGAGGTCGCGAAGAAGCTCACGGACGACCTGGTCTACCTCGACGGCGCGGGATGGTGCATCGACAGCACGATGTGGACGGACAGGGACCTCTACTTCCCGGAGTACGTGGCCGGAGCCGCCAAGATGGCGTACAAGATGGCGAAGATCGAGAACCCGCGAAAGGAGATCGACGTCGCCGAACCCTACGACCCGTTCGACTACAAGGAGCTGCACCACATGGAGGGTCTGCTCCTGTGCGACAAGGGAGAGGCCCCGATTCTTACGCGGGAGGGAGTCACGGAGCGTGACGGTGACCTTCCAGTGTGCCCGTCCGGCGGGCTTCTCGGCGTCGGAAACCCGATCGCCGCCACGATGGGGATCAAGGCTTGCGAGATATACTGGCAGCTCGCGGGGAAGGCGGGAAAGCGGCAGGTTCCGAATGACCCGCAGGTGGGCATCTGCCAGGCGTGGGGTGACCTGATGCAGTATGGCAGCGTGCTCATAATGAGGAGGGGGTGACGTGACGAAACCAGAGAACCCGAAAGGAGTGGAGCTTTCCTCGAAGCAGATGAAAGAGGGCGACGTGATAGTGAACAAGTGGGACCCCAGGGTCAAGTACGCCTGGGCGACGGGAGAGGCGATATCCAGATTCCTCGAGGAGATGAAGAACGGGAAGCTCATCGCGCGCAAGTGCGACTCGTGCAAGAGGATACTCTTCCCGCCGAGGATGTTCTGCGAGGAGTGCTTCAAGCCGACGACCGAGTGGGTGTACATCAAGGACACCGGCAAGATAGAGACGTACTCCATCTCGTACCTGGACAAGGACGCGAGGAGGATCACGGACCCGATCTTCGTGGGCGTGGTCTCGATAGACGGCGCGTCCGAGAAGATGGGCATAATGCACTACTTCGACGAGACGACGAAGGAGGAGATAAGCATCGGCATGCCCGTGAAGGCCGTCTGGAAGCCGCCCGAGGAGCGTGAGGGGGCGATCACGGACATCAAGTACTTCCGCCCGCTCAAGGAGGGAGAGGAATGAGCTTCACGCACTGGCACGGGGACATGGAGGCGCAGTACATCTACACCGCTGGAATCGCTGGTGAGCGCTTCTTCCGCGAGCTCAAGGACAACGGCAAGCTCGTGGGGACGCGCTGTCCGAAGTGCGACATCACGTACGTGCCACCGCGGATGTACTGCGAGAAGTGCTTCACGGAGCTGGACGAGTGGAAGGACGTGCCCCTCGAGGGCGAGGTCGTTGCCCACACGGAGGTCCACGTGGACATCGAGGACAAGAAGCTCGCCGAGCCGTTCGTGATCGGCTTCGTTCGGATCGACGGCACGCAGGGGGGCCTGGTCCACTACATCAAGGCTGCCGAGGTCAAGAACGGGATGAAGGTGAAGGCCGTGCTGAAGGCCGACCGTGTCGGGTCCATCCTGGATATCGAGCACTTCGCGCCGTAGCTGGCGGTAGCGTCTGCCCAAGGCTTTCTCAATCCTGAGGCTTGCTTAGAGGAGGATAGAAGTGGGATAGTAGTAGGACTATTGTTGAAACGGAGTTAGGCCTTGGTTGAAACGGAGCTATGACGGAGCTAGAACGGAGCTATATCGGAGCTATGCCTTGGTTGTATAGGAGCTATTACGGAGCGAGTATGCATCTATCTAGAAGCACCGTTGGAGAGATCTAGTCGCACCTTGAGCCCGAGCCCCTCCAAGGTCACTGGTAGCCCCAGGTCAGAGATGTTCTCAATAGTGATAACATCCTCGACACCACCCAGCCTGAGTACGAAGTAGTAGGGAGCGTCCTCAACTGTCAGAGCGATCTCGAATGCATCGGTGAGCGGACACTCGAACAGTGATGTCTTGCCCTGGCGTAGGATGAACCAGCCGTCGTCGCCCTCGAGCGAGGTTCCCGCCAGGACGAATGGGACTGTGGGCTCTTCTCCCCTGGTGTGGGATTCCATCCACTTGCTGAGGAAGAGGTTGTATCCCGACGTCCTCTTCGCGATCCCATTGTAGAAGCGTCTCTGCGATTCACGCAAGGAGCGCCACGTCTCGACGCCATCCGCGAAGTGGTTCCTATTCCTCTGCTGCACCGGCGATCTCGGATTGTGCGGTATGACGTGAGTCCTGAGGAAGTTGACGCCGTTCCTGTTGACAGCAGTCATCTTGTCTATGGTCCCACTGAACTTGGTTCCGAACGAGTTCTTTATCTTCACATTCTCCCCCTCTGGGAAAAGTCCCTGTTGTTATTCTCGTCCGGGATATATGAATGCTGTGTTAGTGACAAACCTGTGGCAGGGATGTGATTGACGTTGGAGGGGCTTGCGATCCAGCTCCAGAAATGTCGCACTCCTCATTGGAGTCTGACATTCTCGGGAACTGGCCAGTAAAAGAGCGCCGGGGGGAGATTCGAACACCGTTTTACTGGCAGATCCCCTACCAGCCGTCGCGCCCCTTTCGACGGGGGCCGGCGGGTCGGCAAGCCTGGGGCGGTCGAGAATGCCTTCTAACAGGTGGGGCGGACTCCACTCACGTCCGACTTGTGCTGCTATCCAATCAAGCGACCCGGAGAAAGCCTAATCATGAGGACGGTCTCATCTTTTTCTTTTATCTTCACAGAAGAATCTTTAATATAACTCGAAATTATGCTGTTGTGAAGAAAAGGAGGTGGTATCTATTCCGGAGGATTTCTTCAGGAACCGTGAACAAGTAAGGACTGAGATTAGAAAATGTGCACTTCTTGGCGGCATTATTGTGGGGCTTGGCCTTCTGTTTGCTTCATTAGGAGTCGTTGGTGATGCCTTGGACGTCTCTCTTGGCTTAGAGTCAATATCCTGGTTATTGCTGGCAGTTTTCTTCGGTCTGGCTTCTTTGGGTCCTCTCATGCACTCGGTGGCCGCTAAGCACTTGTATGGGATAGAGTCCGAACGTCAAGAGAGGCAGTGATTCCACAGTATCCACAGTTTGACTCTTGGGCCAGTAAAGAGCGCCGAGGGGGAGATTCGAACACCGTTTTACTGGTAGACCTACTCATCCAGTCGCTGATGGTCCCGTGCTTGTTTCGAAAGCTTTTCCAGGAAGCCTTTCAGCTCTGGGAAGCCAGTCTCAAAAAGCCGTCGTATTGCCTGTGAACAGGCGCGCAGAGCTCTTTCCTTCTCCTCCTGGTATCTGGCATGTTTCGACTCAAATCTTGATTCTCTTTCTTTGCGCTCGCCAGGTTTCTCTTTACTGAGGAAAGGTGGATGTAGGTCATCCCTCAACGATCTGAGATAGTCCTTGAATGCACTGATAGCAACATATCCCTCTTGCACATCATTCTGAATCTCCACAGGGAGCATCAATAGGCGTCCTGTAACTTTGCCGTAAGCATAAGTCATTGGCCATCTGCCTATCTCAAGGTCCTGGTCTGCCACCTCTATCAAGGAGGCAAACTCAAGTAGCTCCACAGCTAGAGCTTTCATGAGAGCGACATCCTCTCTTAGAGAGGGAAGGCTCGTGATGAGGCTACGGACAGAAATGAGGTATCTAGCAATCACAGGTGCCGATGACCCCAAGTCTTCCCGGTCAAACCTCACGTAATCCGAAATTAACGGACCTAGGCCAGACATGTCAATGCCTTTCTCAGCAAACACAGCGACTGGCTTCTCCGCTTCGTAGGCCATTCCGATCTCCGAATGAACCCACTCTGGTCCTTTCCATTTCTCTGTCTCTGAAACTCTGTCCCTTCTGGTGATAACTGCCACAAGTACGTCGGAGTCCCTTATCCTCTCTCTGATCTTCTCATGAGGAGGGGAAGGTTCAGGCTCCTTGCCAGAGACGACTTGGAATTCGAGAGACCTTAACATGTCTGCGAACCAATTGAAGACAACCTCATCGTCAACTGCAAAACTCCCGCTCAGGAAGCATTTTGGATAGCGCAGAGGCATGCTATCTAGTATTGAACCAAATCCTTAAAGATGTTGGTCAGAGAAGGTTATCCCCTCTATGTGCATAGAATGAGATATGGAAGGTTTGGACGAACTCTCTCCGGATGGTCAGCACAGGTTCTGTCCCCCTATGCCGACAATCCCTGGCGCGGACCAAGAAATGTCAGAGTTCAATATGATGGACGACATTTTCCATTGACCTCAAGTCTCCCTCCATCTTTTCTTAGGAACTCGGGGATGGGCGTGGATTCCCGTGCTCCGCCACCTATCAGGCATCATGTGAGCAGGGCAAGATTGGACTCATCAAGCCAAATGCTCAATCAGTATTCTTATTCCAATACCGATCAGAATGAGGCCTCCCGCGATCCCGATCTTCTTCTCAAACAGATGACCAACCTTATTACCCACAAAAACGCCCAGTAAGGACAGCAGAAATGTCACGACTCCGATGATTATGATTGGGGTCACGATCGAAACCTCCAGGAAAGCGAAAGTTATGCCAACGGCCAAAGCATCGATACTCGTGGCGATGGATAACATCAGCAGAAGATAGACATTCATGGGGTCGATCACCTTCTCTCTTGATTCGAGTCTGATGGACTCATATATCATCTTGCAGCCTATCAAACTCAGAAGAGCAAAGGCTATCCAATGGTCAATGCCAGAAATGAGATCCGTCAAGCTGAGTCCTGCCAGCCATCCTAATACTGGCATTAGGGCTTGGAACGATCCGAAGAATACCGCGATCTTCAGGGCTTTGCTGATCTTCAGTTCTCTCATTTCCAATCCGCTCGTGATGGATACGGCAAGGGAATCCATCGCCAGTCCAATTGCGATCAGCACCATTGTCAGTATGTCCATCAGACATCACATCATACGATCCACCTTGCTTAATGTCCTGAGAATAGAATAGGTTTGCCCATACGCGAGTGTGGGGATGTTCTCCCTTTCCTGTCTCATCAAGCCCCAGTCGCATCTCTGGAGGCCGGTGTCAAGGTTGCCTCCCACTTTGACCCTTCGAAAAGAAGTAAAGGATACATGATGTGGAGAATGATTTGTCGTAGGGATTACTGAGGACTTCAAGGGCAATATCAGCAAGGTCTATGCAAATCCATGGGATAACAGGACGAACACCCCAAGGATCAGAAGTAATGTCCCAATGACGATCCTCTCGTTTTCCTCCAACCAGTGAGAGTGGATCCTCTTGTATCCGATCATAGTGAGGTATATGAGAAGCAGCATTCCCCCGATGGTCGTCAGTGCGACTATCACCACAAGGACTGCAAGGACCGCGCCTCCGTAGGGGCTGGCCGCGAAGAAGACGGGGATCATGGCCTCACATGGCGAGAACGTCAGCATGATGAAGAGCGAGAGCGCAGTAGCCTTGTCGGGAACCTCCGTGTGATGTTGCTTCTTCCTGAGCCCGAGGATTATGTAGACAACCCCAAACGCGATGAGGATGCCGCTCGTCACCGGGAGAAGGAGGACGTCCAATGAGGAGGCTATGAGGCTGCCCGCCAGCGCGACCGCCACGCCGAGCAGGACGGTCATCAGCACGTGGCCTCCCCCGGCGAAGAACGCGATGCGCAGGATCTTCCTGTCTTCCCAGTTCTGAGCGTTGCCCACCAGCACGAAGGGCAGCCAGTGGTTTGGCAGTATCGCGTGAAGGACGGATATCGTCACCGCCCCAGCCATCAGTGCATAGACGTCCATCGGCTCGTCACGGATATCAGAAGATGCTTATACAATTTGGCGGACTGATCGAGTTTGCGCGTGAAATCGTGAGGGAAGATGTAGGCGAATCACTCGGTATGTCGCACTCCAATGAGAAGGTCGACATTCGCCTGCCACATCATCGAGCTGTATCATCGGTCATGGGCAGACACCGAATCTCCTTGGGCACATGGCCAGGTGAGTGACCTTCCAGACCTTCCCTACGAAACTAGGGGAACACCCGCAGACTGTCTGATGGAGGCTGTCTTCTTGGACAGTATCCATTGCGCCAGTTCATGGAATCCCCTCTCCACGTTCATTCCGGTTTTGGCGCTAGTGAAGATGAACGGAGAGCCGATCCTTCGCGAATACTTCGCCACATCCTTCCTGTCAAGATCGAACTGATCCTCCAGGTCCGTCTTGTTGGCAACGATGCACACAGGCACCTTTCCCGTCGCATGGAAGATGGAAGACTTCCAGCCCTCCAGGCCTCTCAGAGTCTCGTTTCGCGTGACATCGCAGACGGCGAGGACGCCCTGCATCCCCTTGAAATGGGACTCCATGCAAAGGTCCGCGATGCTCCTCTCTCCCAGGATGTCCCATATCATCATGTCCACCCTCATCCGCCTGTTGTGCGGGAGGGGAATGAAGACCTCCTTCTTGGAGACCTTCGCGCCTATCGTCCTGACGTAGGCGTCGTCGAATTGATCCAGGACGAATTTCCTGATCAGACTGGTCTTGCCTACCGCGGCGTCTCCGACGAGTCCGACCTTGAGCTTCGCCACGCTCTCGTTGTCTCTCTTCATATCGGTCGGAGCCTCGGAGACCACCCTCATCTCGTAGTCTATGCGAGCCACCTTCAAGAGGTACTTCATCTTGTAGATGGCCGTGTGAACCGCCTTTGCGACGTTCCTGTCACGAGAGGAGAAGGCGTTCTTGGGAACCGTAAGGGTGAGCCTGTCGTCCTCGAGAATCCAACATTCCGATTCCAGGACGTCGGACACCATTCCCACTATGGAATCCTTTCCCTTGAAGTGAACCTCGAAGATGATCCTTCCCTCTTTGCTTATCTCCCTCAGGTCTCTGCGCTTTGAGATTCCATCCAGCAGGACCTTCCTGCTTCCGGACCTCGATGATGTCATGGATTCACCCTGCTTTCTTCTGCCGGGATGCCCTCGATTCGACCCTCAGATAAATCTTCCGCCGACATTATCGCCGGCGAGACCGTGTGGTGCTGGAGAGGTTCGGGGAAGAGAGGAATTCGAACTAGGTGTCGGATGGTAGGGTCTATCCTTGAGATTCACGGTGGCATACGGGATGGGCTGTTATCATTCCTGATAACGACGCAGAAGGGATTTAATGGCCAATCCACGACCCCCTCACAAGAATACGAAAGGAGATGTCAACATGACTAGTCTGGAAGGAAACAGCTTACTGTTCCTCAAGATAAGAAGCGGTTCCGTAGACGAAGCCGCCTCGGACCTGAGGAACAGACCCGAGATAACGCAGGTGTATCGACTGTTGGGCCACTGGGATATGGTCGTCTCCGTGAATCTCCCCGAATACGAGAGCCTGAGGGGCTTCGCCGACCACGTGGAAGAGAAGCCGTACTGCGAGAGGGCATCCTTCTATCCCTGCTTCGAGCAGTGGACGAGGGAGAAACCATCAAAGGCTCCAGTAACCGGATGGGCGATGATCGGGACGACGAAGACGGAAGAGACATTCGAGAAGCTCAAGGAGTACGAGCAGGTTTACTGGATGACTCAGACCGGTGGTGACTGCAGCATAATCGTCCACATGGGAGCGAGAGAGCTCGACGAACTGAGCAGTTTCATCACGTCCGAGATACACAGGATTCCCGGAGTGAACAGAACAGAGACCTATCCATCCGTTCGAGAGTGACCTCTTCTCGACACCCAAAGGGAGGCTGCTCTACTAATGTCCGGTCAGCCTCCCACCATTCTCTGCGTTGAGATGATTCTAGCGCTAGAGACATCTCACTTCTTTTCGGAGTGCCAGGCTTCCTGCAAGCCCTCACATGTTCAGGGAGGTGGCCAGAAGGTTCATAACTCGGATGCAGCATGCTGAGTTGCTTAGTTGAGCATCCCTCCACAACATGGGCCGCTTTTCTCAGGCGGCCCAGTTTCTTCCTGTGCCTTTCCTGAAGACGGCTTGAGAAGATAGGTCTGCAGGTCGTACGAGAAGACAATCGTGGAAATGGATCTCCTCCTCAGTAAACAGAACCAGAGTGTGATGCCTGCACGGCTGTAGCACCCTCGAAGGAATCGATGTCCTCCTTCAATCGCAGGCGCTCCGCAACCTCAGTACAGAGCCGGGACAACCTCTCGTGCCCCATCAAGGCGTACAAGGTTGCTTTCAGTCTCCAAACGGAGGGATAGTTTATCTTGACCCTCGTGACCTGGTTGAAACAGTAGAGGGCTTGCCTGTACTTCTCCAGCCACGCAAGGGTCACCCCTTTCGAGAACCAAGCGTCCACATCCATAAGGTCCATTTCCAGTCTCTTCTGGCATGTCCGAAGGAGCTTGAGAATATCTTCTCGCTTGTCACGCTCGTTCCTCATCATCCAGCAATCGTTCTCAGAAGCGATATCCCTTTCCTTCCAGAAATCAAGAATGATAGGCTACTTGGATTGCTCCTCAGCCCTTTCCAGACAGAGCCTGGCCATCCTCTCGTTGCCGAGCTGTCCGAATATCTTGGCCTTGAGCATCCAGATCCCCGGGTAGAAGGGATCTCTCTTCGTGATCACTTCCAGGGTCTCGATGCACTTCTCATAGTCCTCGGTCTTTGCCAGCCAAGCCGCTTTAGCGAACAGCGCGTCCAGGTCCAACAGGTTCTTCTGCAGCCTTTCTCGGCATTGCCGCTGCCAAATCCTCGTATGGTCCCAATTCCCCTGTTCTGCATCGTTCTTGGACATTAGGGAGATCACTTGCCCAGGCAAATATCCTGGAGAGGCTTCTGAGAAGAGAGTATATCTCACTTCTTAGGCCGTTATCAGATTCGATATCGACTGCATTGGAATTGGACAATTCTGGTATCGAATCTGAGTCCTCCAGTGAGCTTGGAACAAGAGGACGGCGGTACGGAAAATGCCG
>JAJISE010000018.1 GCA_022848865.1 Candidatus Thermoplasmatota archaeon
TCGTACGTGCATAACCTGCCTGGCAGCACGGGCGGTGCGCTATCACCGTGGTAGCCCCAACTGTGCGACCCTTCAATGGAAGGCAATGCGCACGGATCAGTCGCATCATCGACCTCATGCCAGAGTCCAGAGCCGACCCACCCGGGTGAACCGCTCTCGAAGTCCTCCTGCATGTACCAGATGATCGGGTCGTCCTCCATCATCGGGACAGGACTCCCGGGAAGCTCCACGCCGCTGTCCAGAATGTGGACTTCGGGTGTTCCCGCGGATGGCAGGTGCTGGTCGTTGTCGTAGAAGTCGATTCTGTACGTGAATACGGTCGCAGGATCTCCTGTTTCAGGGTCAAGCCCGTCGGCCACGTAGTTCGGCTCGCCCGTCCAATCGAAATACGGTGCATCGTTGCAGAAGACCTGGGGCCCGATGGACTGGATCGACATGGCCGTGTTCCCGGCAGTGTCGTTCGCCTCGAACCAATAGTCGTAGTAGTTCCCGCACGTCAGGGTCTGCGAGTGCGTGTACAGCTTCCCGTCCGTGAAGTCGACGTCGAGGGGATTGACCTCGCTCATTGTGAATGGCCCTCCCGGAATCGGTGCGAGGTTCTCGTTGATATTCAGAATCGGATGACCCGCTTCGGGAGGTTCGTTGTCCAGGTCCGTGTATATGACCCTCCACTCGAAAACCGTTGCCGCATCTCCCCAATCGGGGTTCAGGCCGTCCGCCACGAAGGAAAGCTCTTCTGTCCAAGAAAGCTCAGGGAGGTTGCCGCAGATGACAGTAGGACCAAGGAATGTGCCCCCAACGTACCAGAGCCCCGTGGCGTCGTTGGTCTCCATGTAGAGACTGTAAACCTCTGGGCACGGTAGCGTCGTATTGTAGTAGTAGGCTGCACCCGTCACGTAGTCCCCGGGGGCTCCGAGCCAATAGTCTAAGTTCATGCTGAACGGTGACCCGGGGATGTCCACGAGAAGGTTGTCCAGGATATGGACCAGGGGATGCCCTGCCGCTGGCGGATCGTTATTGAGGTCGGAGTAGAATACGGTGTAGTTGAAGCCCGTGGTCGCGTTGCCCATCCACGGGTTGAACCACTCGTTGAACAGGACTGGCGGGTCCGCGGCAGGGACGGGGAACGGCATGTAGAGCACTACATTCTCCAGGAATCCGGATAACCCGTTGTCATAGCCCCATTCGAGAGGCTGACTGGAGACGATGTATCCCGAGTAGGGCGCTGTGGCGCGTTCCGAGAAAATAGGAGGCCCACTGTCCAAGATTGTCAAAGACCCTCCCGGAGTCACCGTGAGATGTCCGTGATAGGACCACAACCAGCCCTGGAGCTCGGCAGCTGTTATCACAAGCGGGTAGTTCAGCACCTCATGCGTTGGCTCTGTCACCACTACGTTGTCTCCAAACACGGCAGAGTATGTGTATCCCCCCGGTAAAACACCGGTAGGCCAAGTCCCCAAGTTCGATCCATCGTCCGCCGTGTGGATTTCCAACACACCGCCAGATGCCACGTAGGCTTCGAACCAAGGGATATTGCCCTCCACCGCGATATAGAAAGGATCGTCCTGATCGCTCGATATGATGACCTTGTCGTAAGGATCCAGCGCCACGACTCCGATGTCCGCCCCGGAATAGACCGTGTAGCGGATGCCCCAGTAGTTGAGGGCATCCTCGTTCGAGGGGTTGCCCCAAGCATCCATGTTCTTGAACAGAGCCACGTTCGTCGGCCACGGAGCGATGAGCTCGTCTATGTTGATGTCATCGACGTACCAGCCTGCCATGTCGTTTGACATGTCATCGATCGTGTCGAACTGGAATCGTATCCAGATGACCCTTCCAACGTACTGATTGAGGTTGACGGCAGCCAGGTTCCAGGTCTGCCAGGGGTCTAAAGAACCGAGGACAATGTACACCGTGTTGAAAGTGACGTTGTCAGTACTTATCTGCACAGTCTTCTGATCCCAGGGAAAGCTCTCGGTGTCCCACCAGCTGAGGAACGTCAACCGGGCTGTCGAAGCAAAGGTGAGATCTATCGGGGGCGAAGTCAGATTGCCTATGTTGGCCAGTGGAGGTGTATCATAGTTGCAGGTCGCATCATCATGGTACGCGAAGGCATTATTCGGTGAGAAGGCAGACGGGGGATGTACTGCCGGCGGAGGAACGCCACCGTAACACGGGTCGATTGTCTGATCGGCCACATGCCACATTCCATCCATTGTCCATCCGGTTCCCGGCGTGTCAACATCGTCGAAGTAGTGCGTCTGGCGCACCGGATGGAACTCGACTGCGAGGCCGTCGAAGAGAGAGGGCGAGTAGTATGAGTACTCGACACCCACAGTCCCGTCCCAATTCTCGATTCCTGCGACAGCGACCAATCCGAAGTCATCGATCCCCCCGTAAAGCGTGTCGAAGTACTGGAACCGTATGACGTTCGTGGTCTCGTACAGAATGAGCTCGAATGTCAGGTCATCCCACCCCTGATTCGCGAAAGTGTCAACGCCGAACCACTCGACAATCATCATTCGGTAAGGGGCATTGCCTTGCAGCAGATAGCGGATCTCCCCCTGCTCGTGCAGGTCGTCCCAGAATGGTGCGATCAGGTTGTCCGGCTCTCCAGTCGTCGGTATGGGGGCGTTTGGGGCCCAGATGTTCTCGCACGTCGGCTGAGTGTTGAACGTTATCCCGCCGTTGTTGCCGATGCAGAACTCACCGAACACGTTCCCGTAGAACACGAACGGGAAGCCTATCCTGAAGGGTCCGAACTCGTCATCGTCCGCGTGCGGAAAGATGACGTTCGGCGAAGCGCTGGTGTCGATCCAGCTGTACTCAATCGTCGGGTTGGGGATCTGGTTGTCCACGTAGTAGTACCCCCAGCCGTCGTTTCCTCCAGTGCTCGCTTCCGCATTCTCACCGGTCATCACCATCGCAAAGGCGGAGACCAGCATCACAAAGCTCACAAACAATGCCCACAGCTTACTAGTAGCAGTATTCATGTATAAACCCCATCCTTGCCCCTCTCTGCTCAGAGCGAAGTGATTACCGCTATATAAATTCAATCTCAGCTCTATCAGCGGTTCTGTGCGTCGTTCTCGTTGACTGAGGCCCTAGTCCCTCAGGTCATCATCAGCGTGGTCCGCGAGGACCTCGTACTTCTTCGCCTCGTTCGGCGTTGTTGAAAGAACGATGTAGTGCGTCAGCATGCGGGTCTCTCTCGGTTTCAGCGGCATGCTCGACTCCGAGTGAACGTGCTTCCCCTCCTTGGCCATGTCGAACAGCATGACCTTGCATCGCCTAGAAGGGGACACGAAGCAGATGGACTCTCTCTTCCTCGAGCCGGTGATCACTATCGTGCGGTTATCGCTAATGGAGAAGGAGCTCACCTTCGCCCACTTCCTCTGTCTCCATCCCGACCTGCTGAAGTACGCGGATGTCCTCTTGGACCCGCCGACCTGATAGAAGCTCATGCATCCGCCCTCGAAGTACAGGGAGGACTTGCTGGTGTTCTTGAAGTCCTGTCGGACCGCGACGACATTGCTCCCTGGTCTGGTGAGATACTCAGTTGATACGGTCAGCCCCTTGAGCTTCTCGTCCTTCTTGATTCTCGTCTGGACTCTCACGCCCTTCCACGGTCCCCTCCTGACCTTCTCGTGCTTGAACGATTCCTCGTATAGCTTGCCAGGGAAAGCACCCTTCCTGGCGACGGGCGTCACGCCTCCGTACCAAGGACGGAACCACGACAGCTGACCAGGTTCAGGATAGGCGGATAGCATGTACTCGGCGCCCTCCTTCTTCAGTGACACCAGAGAACCTGCGAAGCCAGGGACCACGACAAAGGCGAGGTGCCCGTTGTCGACAACGATCCTCCCCTTCCTCTCACGGACCGAGACCTTCCCCGGCTTCCCGATGACGACAATCGGGAGAGCATACACGTCATCGTAGAGGGGGGTCCAAAGGCGGGCCTTCGCGAAGCTGACGCCCAAGCGAGCAGCCCTTACCCTCAATCTGACAGTTTCGTCGAAGGGGTTGTCCAGGCACAGCTCCTTCGCCTCGAACCTCGTCTTGTCCGCCCTGAACTGGGCGGGGAAATCGAGGGCTATCCTCGCGTCCGTCTTCTTGTTCCGCAGGTTCCTGAGCCTAAGTCCGAACTCGCCTTCGTTCTCCAGAACCAAGGGGCTCGGGTCCGTTGCGACCTGGAACACCCGCACGGGACTCACCTTCTCGTCCGACTCCAGACGCCCATGCGCAAGTTGGAGCCATGACTTCCTCACGCTTCTCCAGTCGGTCGTCGCGGGAATGACGTAGAACGGAGGGAGCTCCTTCCTCTCACCCGGCCTGATTCTCGGGGCATCCAGAGTGAAGTTGGGTCCCCATCCGCCGATGTGCGCCTCGGTCGCTGATTCCTGGTCCCAGATAAGTCCCAGACCCGTTTCCCCGTCCCGGAAATGGACCCAAGACTCTGTCAGGTATCCCGTCTTGGGAACGTCTTCCATCCAGTCCGGGAAGTCATCCTCGATGGTCTCCTCCTGGATCATGCCGTACTTGCTGGGAATGGTGATCCTGCCCTCGTAGACCTCTCGGAAGCCGGCGAACTGAATCTGGCATTCCACCGCCTTCTTCCCTTTGTTGTCAAGAATCGGAACGATCTGAACCGTGTTGCTGCCCGACATCCGTATCTGAACGGAGATCTCCAGCCCCTCCCTCTCCTCGGAGGATGTGGTGAGCGTCCCCGTCGCCAGCCCTCTCTCGTTCTTCGCTTTCATCTTGAACTCGAGCCTTGCGAGTTCCGACGGCCAGAAGGGCGGCCCGAGACGCACGTTGATGTGCTCCATCACCCGGTCCCTTTGGGACTTGTCATAGACATCCACCCATGCGCCTTTCTTGGTTGCCACCAGGCGTACCTGGGCGTTCTCCACCACCAGACGGTCGTCCTCCACGTCCGCGATCGCCCCGTGCACGCCCACGCTCCTCACTTTGAGCGTCTTCTTCTTGGTCCGCTTTCCCTCGAACTCTGCCCAGGCCATGATGGAATAGGTTCTCGTCTCTGGAGCCTTGGCGGTGATTCTGAGTGGAATCCCCGCGAGACCTTCGGCGGGTAACGTGAAGGGCGCGGTCCTCTTGTCGAGTTGCACGCCATCCGGTTCCAGGTGTATTCGACCCCTCACCTTCTTCTTCAGGTTGCTCCTGAGATTGATGTAAACTTCCCTTGACGTTCCCGGGACCATCGATATGAAGTCGGGATCCGTCTGCATCTCGATTGCCTGCTTGATGTGTAATCCCGTGCTGAGAACGAATGACTGCCCGTCGACCTTCATGCGGGATAGCACGCCGTCGCACTTCTCCTCCGAGTGTTTCTCCTTCGCATCAAGCGACACTTTGAGGCTGGAAGAGACCTCCCTCGACTTCCCCGCGGGAACGACGAACTTCTTCTCCTTCGAGCGAATAGTCACTCCCTTGGGCGGGGTCGCCCTCAGGCTGCACGCTATCTGCCGCTCGCTCTTGTTGACCACGGTCCACGTCATCTTCCATGTCATGCCCGCCAGAACGTCGTGTCTGTCGAGCTTGGCGAAGACCTTCATCTCATGGTTCTCGAAACCCGTGATCCCTCTGGATTCCCGGTCTATCCAGATCGTGAGCTCGTCATCGCCCTCCTTCCAGCCGTACGGGAAGACGTTCATCCCTTCAACCTCGACATCATCCTCCTCCAGAACGACCGGTCGCCGGAACGTGTGGTACCAGTCGTGCTCGTCGAAGTAGGGCTTCGCCGGCGGGAACCGCATTATCAGCGGGACGTAGCTCTGCATGTATACGTCGGTCTTGGGCACCCAGAAGAAGCCCGTCTTCTTGTACGCGGGAAGTGCCTTCATGTTGCCCGGCCAGGTGTGCAGGTCTAGCCTCTCGAGCCCCTGCTCGCGCGTGCACTCGACCGACCTGCAGAGAAGCTTCCGGCCGTAGCTCTTGCCGTGATGGGTGGGGAGGACGTTCAGCCAGGAGACGTACGCCGCCTCCTTCTCTTCAAAATAGGGGTTCACGCGCACATATCCGATCGCCTTGCCCTTTTCCATCAGGATGAACCGGCCATAGCACTTGATCCTCCTCTCGCTCTCCATGACCTTGTCCGGGGTCATGGGAACGCCTCTGGTCAGCCCGCCAGGCCAACCCTCGTCGCTGGCGTTCCACATGTCGGCCAATTCCTGCGCGTACTTCTCCTCGTAGTCCACGATCTCCATGCTGTTCCAGACACTAAGAAAGCAGAAGCATAAAAAAGTGTTGACGGGTTGGAATGAGTTGGCTGGCGTCAGTATCCACAACTTCCGTCGATTAGCTTTATATATCCAAATCGGGGTCTCCAACTGTCTCCCTGGAACCAACAGAGGTCTGAGGGACAGATGGAGGTATTTGCTTGAAGTACAAGATATCAGGAGACAATCTCCAGATAGTGACGTGTGAGCTCGAACCCAACGAGAAGGTTTACGCAGAAGCGGGTACGATGGTCTACATGAGCGGGAACATGATGTTCGAAGCCAGGGCCAAGGGTGGAATGATGAAAGGACTCAAGAGGAAGCTCGCCGGGGAGACCTTCTTCCTGACGGAATTCTCGCCCACTCGGAGCCAGGGATTCGTAGGCTTCGGAGGATCTGCTCCGGGGACGATCATGCCCATTCAGCTGGCCCCTGGCAGGGATTTCATGATCCAGAAAACCGCGTTCCTCTGTGCCGAGAACAGCGTGAACCTCGACATGGCATGGCAGAAGAAGCTGGGCGCGTCTCTGTTCGGCGGGGAGGGCTTCATCCTGCAGAAGCTATCTGGCAAAGGAACAGCGTTCATCCAGGCGACTGGCGATTTCGTCGAGATGGATCTGAAGCCCGGTCAGACCGTCAAGGTGGATACAGGATCGGTCGTCGGCTGGGATGCCACGGTGTCATACGACATCGAGAGGGCAGGCGGGCTGAAGACAATGATGTTCGCCGGAGAAGGAGTGTTCCTGACCACGCTGAAAGGTCCTGGCAAGATCCTGCTTCAGTCCATGAATCTTGCCGAACTCGCGGCGACCCTGGCCAGGCTCGCGCCCAAGTAGGACGGTGCGGGCGGATTCAATTGGGCAGATAGGGTGGGACATAAATGAAACCCGAGAAATTCGCTGTAGTAGCTCTGGTAGTGTTTCTGGCCATACTGGTGGCCATTCTCTTTGCGCTCTACATACTGGGGATTCTGATTGCCGTTATCGTCTTCCTCGGCGCTATCGTCTTCTTTGTGATAGTCGCAGCGATAATCATCATCGGAATCGTCTCCATTCTCGCCCTTCCGTTCTACTTGCTGGCAAAAGAGCCCGAGGTTGAGCAGGGCGGGGACTACAGAATCGACAACATCGAGGACAAGGAAGACTGGCCCAAGTCAGAATAGCTCCTTCTGTTGAGCACAGTCCACTCGCTGTTTTCCAGCCCAAAGCCCGTTGAAAAGTGTTTAATATCCTCGCGGATATCCAACGAGCGTCAGCTTATCTATCATATCAGCGGGGAGGAATTGGAATGAAGAAGATTGGAGACCTGATATACTCAGAAGAGGCAGAAGAGGACGCGACGCTAAAGGAGAAGCACACGCCCGAGATCGAGGCCCCCGCCAATGCGAAGGTGGACGAGGCATTCGACGTGACCGTGGTCGTGGGAAGGGCGGTCCCCCACCCGAACCTCGTGGAGCACCACATCAAGTGGATTCGGGTGTTCGTGGAGGAGGAAGGCCGATCGCACAACCCCGTGCATGCAGCTACGTACGAGATCGGACCCGCCTACGCGGAGCCGCAGGTGACGTTCCCCTTGAAGCTGAGGAAGTCGTCCACGGTCTACGCCCTGGGGTACTGCAACCTGCACGGCATGTGGGAGAGCTCAATCGACATCACCGTCGAATGAGACTGGTGATCGGGACGAATATCCGCCCTCCTTCCGGAACGCCTGTCTCCTCGAACAGTGACCGCAAGTAGGCGCACTGGGCATCGTAGTCCATCTACCTCCCATAGATGAGGTCGTAGCAGCAGGCCCATCGGTCGTAGTCGTTCATTCGCACGTTGAATCAGCTTCCCGCCTGTATCGTTTAGCCCTCGCAAGGTTTATCTCAATGGTCCTGATGTGTATTACTGGTACCAT
Organism: Candidatus Thermoplasmatota archaeon; assembly: GCA_022848865.1. NCBI lineage: Archaea > Methanobacteriati > Thermoplasmatota > Thermoplasmatota archaeon. The sequence goes on from JAJISE010000018.1 coordinate 8,139, forward strand.
GAGGAAACGCACAGCGCTCTTTGTGATCGCCCTGCTGGCCGCCTCACAACTGATGGGAGTATCACTGTCCAGAGCGGATGAGCTGGGCGAAGTCGATTTCGAGGGTCGCCTGCCGAGACCGCTGTATCGCGCGTCCGCCGTGTGGGACGGCCACGAGGCCTTCGTCTTTGGCGGCCGGAACGAGGCGCAGGTATTCGACGACGTCATCGCCTTTGACGCGTCCCACAACGTCGCCTTCGACGAGAGCGTATTGCCCTCCAAGATGTCGAGCTCACCTTCGATCTGGGACGGGAGCCACGCTTTCGTCTTCGGCGGTATCGACGACATTGGCGTCAAGCTCGACCGGATAATAAGATACGATTCCCACGGCGGTACGGCGGAGGTCATGAGTGCAACGCTTCCCAACGGGAGAGTGGGCTCCTCTGCCGTGTGGGACGGAGACCACGCATTCATCTTCGGCGGGCATGACACGGAGTTCCTCAGCGAGATCGTCAGGTACGACACATCAACGGACACGATCACAGTCATGTCGTCCGGGCTTCCTAGCGGGATAGCGGGAACGTCCGCAATCTGGGACGGTTCCCATGTGTACATATTCGGTGGCAGAGACAACGCTTCCGCACTCGATCAGATCCTGAGATACGACCCGAGCACGGACACCATCGAGAAGCTCGGAGAGACTCTGCCAGGCCCAAGGTTCCACGCTTCAGCCATCTGGGATGGCGAGAGCGCCTACATCTTCGGCGGGAGGAACATGGAGACGACGCTGGACGAGATCGTGCGGTTCACCCCGTCGACTCAGAACGTGACGCTCCTCTCAGTCGGACTGCCAAGCCCCCGGGAGCTCACGTGCGCGATCTGGGACGGCGAGACTGCACACATCTTTGGCGGGATGAAAGCGTTCGTCGCGCTGGACGATATCCTGGGGTTCGACCCAACTGGCGGCGGACCTGCGGGAATGTGGGAGTCCCCGCTCCTTTATGTGCTCCTGGCGGTCGTGATCGTCTCCATGGCGACCGTTGTGGCCTGGCTGGCCAGAGAGCGCGACTGAGCTCAGGGAGGCACCATGGTCAGGAGCTCCAATTCCGGAGGGATGTGAGATGGCCGAAGAGATGTATGACGAGCACGGAAGGGTGAAGACCGAGCGGGAGTTGGCCCCGCCGGCCGAACGCAGGTATGGCAAGTGGATGGCGATCGTCGCCGGAGTCCTGATTCTCGTACCATCCATTCTGGTCATGATCATCAGCATATCTTTCTTGGTCTTCGGCGCCTCCGACATCACCGGTTTTGGCTTCTACGCGTTCGTGCTCGGTTGGTGGGTCCTCTTCTTCGGGATCGGGGGAATGGCTGGCGCAATATGCGCGCTGATGCGAACGCGCGGTCTGTTGGCGGTCACGGGCGCTGTCCTCATGATGCTCGTGATGCCCTATTTCGGCGCCCCTGCACTCCTGCTACTCTATTTCGCGAGGGACGAGTTCTCGTAGATCCTTGACGGGAGGCAAGTCGGAATGGAGATGGAGGAACTGCTGACCGATGCGGGATTCGCGCTGGTGATATCAGGTCTGCTTGCGGCGACCTTCACGTTCGCGTACGTCGGCAACTGCGGGGAAGCAGCCTACCGCGAACTCCACGGCGAGGATTGCGGTCTCTACCCGCCCATGTTCTACGGCGGTGTCATCGTTGGCGCCGTCGGATTCCTCATGGTCGGTGCTGGCGTCCTGGGCGCGAGGAGGTCCAAGGATCCGCCGCCCGAGGAAGAGAACTGGACCAGTGGATTTGGGCCCGCTCATGCAAAGGAATCGAAGTCGAAGAAGTAGTCCAAGCTGAGTTGGCCAGACGCTTCCGTCAGTCTTCTCCATTCCTCTTCCTGGCATCCGAGAAGACATGTCTGCAGTCCCGGCAGATGCCTGAACCGTCGGGATAGACCGCGAGGTTCCCCGAGCCGCACTCCTCGCAGGTCAGTCCAGAGATCTCTTCCGTTCTAAGCGTCTCCACTCTGGGGATTCTCCTCCTCAGGTTCCATCGGGGTTCCAGTCGGTGCTCTCCAAGGATGTAGAAGATGGCAACGTGGATGATTATCATTGGCACCAGCAGGGCCCAGGACAGAGAATTGGCAAAGAAGATCATCGCACCAACCAGAAGGATGATGACAAGGACCATGAATATCTTCGCACCGAAGTACGCCCAAGAACGTCTCTTGATTAGGCCAACTCCAAGGATGATGTACCCAAGGCACCCGAGTATGGGTAGCCAGAGGACCAGACACATGAACGGGACGATTGGGAGCATAACGATTAAGGGGGTGATCAGCAGAAGGCCCCATACTACGAGAAACGCTCCGACCAGAGTCGTGACTGGTAATTTCACCTCTTCCGCGACATCCCTCACCTCTGCATCATCGTGCTGCGGCGCTTAAGTGTTTTGGGGAGGACCATGCAGCGGAGAGACATTCGATTCCCATTCAGCAGTCTGATACCGTAGCGAGAGGGTCGACCAAGGGATTGGGGGCTCTCACGTACAGTTTGATATAACGAAGTTAATCTCCAGCCTGGAGGCAACATCATTGGTATACTGTGCAAAGTGCGGTCAGCAAAATGCGGATGGTGCCCAGTTCTGTAGCAACTGCGCCGCTCCCTTCGGAGCCGACAGAAGAGGCAGGGAGAAGGAGTGCGAGAGGGACTGCGAGGATGAATGCCACGGGGGCCCTCCTCGTGGCGGTTCGATCATCTGGGGAGTGATAATCGCCCTCATCGGTCTGTTCATCGTGATTGAGCTCGGCCTGAAGAACGTCGAAGGAATGCCGGATTGGATAGCGAACTTCCAGCTCTGGTGGATCATACCAGTCCTCATCGGCATTGCCATAATCATCGCCGGCATCAGGATGATGGTCAAGAAGGCCTAGGCTCAGTAGGCCTTGCAGACCTCACTGCAGTTCTCGCAGATCTTCGCGTGACGCCAGTTGGAGAGATGGATTCTCGCATCCAGCCAGAGAAATGACACGACTATTGCGAGCAGTGCAGAGGTTGCATCACCCGTCGAGTGAAAGACGCCGGTCACGACGAAGAAGAAGCCGATTACCAGAAGGCCATTGAATGCCGCGTGCAAGAGGGCGTTTCTCCTCGGGAGTGCTATCTCCCCGAATGCCACGACGATGAGGATTAACCCAAGCAGCACGAACAAGCCAGGGATCCCTGGTGACATCCTGGCGGGTATGATGACGAAGATACTCATCAGGATGATGGCCATCACGCTACCACTGGCCAGACCCGTGCAGCCCGCGCACCGAGCTCCCTTGTCGGTTGTGATGACGTGGCTCGCGAACCCTTCACAGTCCGGGTGGTGACCGCGACGTCCTCTGGTTTCCGCCCGACCGTGGCCCTCGCTCGATCCGTTTCCTCTGCCGACAGCCCTACCGATCCATCCTGGTCTGAGAGCCAGTGAGATTCCGAGCAAGCAGCTCCCGATGAACGCCCCGCCCGCGATCAGCCTGTCCAAGATATCCAGGTTCTCTGCTTCCGAGGAGACGAAGAGCGTCATTGCCATGACAATGCACGCACCTATGACCGAGACGACCAAGTAGTATGCCAACTCGCCCTTTCGGCTCAAATCAGACGCCTCAGGTTCCTCAGCACGCTCTTGCCCGCCATGTGGCGGTAGGCTCTTCTCTTGGTCCTGTTCTTCGAAAACAACCCCGCTATGTTACGCGGGAGGGACCCGTAGAAGGCCCTGTAGCATCCATAAAGCTCCTGCTGCACCTCGTCACGCGAGAGCGACTCGGTCGGCATGATAGCGTGAACCATGTCGTAGTGCGCGTAGTTGGAATCCTCGATCCACCCGTTTCGCAAGGCGGTCTCATGGACTTCCGTTCCGGGATATGGCGTGAGGACGGTGTATATCGCCAGGTGAGTGTCCAGCTCGAGAGAGAACCTCCGCAGTTGCTTTATCGACTCCGCCGTGTCCCTCCTCGAGCCCATGACCAGCATGGACTGCGTGAAGACGTCGTTGTCGTTGAGGATCTTCACCGCGCGGGCCGCATCGCCAACTCGCAGCCCCTTCTTGAAATCCTTCAGGATCTCGGGAGAGTTGCTCTCGACACCGATGAGGATCCAGCTGTTCCCCACCTCCCGCAGTTTCGCCACCAGATCGGGGTTGTTGGCGATGTCGTCCGTCCTCGCTTGGAAGAACCAGGCGATGTCGTCGGTGAAATCCCGTTGGCGCAGCTCCCGCCAAAGCTCCTCTCCCCGACTCCTGTAATCGAAGTTGTCATCCGTCAGCCAAAGGAACTTCCCGCCGAATCGCTGATGGAAATGCTCCATCTCATCCGCTATCCGTTTGGGCGATTTCGTCCTCCACACGCCGTTCCAGTGCCTCCACTGCGTGCAGAAAGAGCATCTATGCTTGCAGCCCCGCGAGCCTTCCAGGATCATGTACCTGGTGCTCTTGCCCGCCATCATGGTGAAATGATACTTCCCGATGTTCTTCTCGACGAGATGATACGCGGGGAATGGCAGGGTGTCGAGATTCTCGACCAGCGGGCGCTGCGGTGTGTGAACGACTCCGCCGTTGTTCCTGAACGAGAGCCCTTCGATCCCCCCGACGTCCTGTCCATCTCTCAGGGCTCTGATAAGCTCTACGAGCGTCACTTCCCCCTCTCCCCTGACGATGTAGTCGATCTCGGGGAAGTCGTTGAGGGAATCCTCCGTCGTGAATGAGAAATGCTGACCGCCCAGGACCGTGACTATATCCGAGCTCACCCTCTTCGCCGCTTCCGCGACCTTTGCACAGGCATATGCATTGGCCGTGAATCCCGAGGCGGCAACGACGTGTGGAGCGAACGGTTCGATGCGCTCCTCGACATCCTTCCAGCCCTTCCTCTCGGCCTGGCAGTCAAGGACCTCGATCTCGACGTCGGGCAGTTCCCTCTCCAGGTACGCTGCGAGCACGAGCAGTCCCGTGGGCGGGGGAAGATACTCGCCCATGAGAAACCAGTAGTCCTTGGGCGGCTCGACGAACAGGATCTTCGTGGACATTCTCTCCCGCTCCTTGACCCGAAACGGTGCCATCCCCTATATATCGATAACCCAGCGGCTCCTAGCTCCCCGCCCGCATCCCTTCGTAAAGCTATGCCTCCGTTCTTTCTCCGTTCTTTCTCCTATGTCTCACTAGAGATCCTCCGCTTCTCCTCCGTAACTCCTCCGTACCCACTCCGTTTCAACTCTGCATAGGAGGCTTCGAGAAATCGCACTCGAGCGGTCGCAACATCTGCTAGTCGATTCGTCGCCCTTTGGCCTGCTCTTCCTCTGTCTCCCGAGACGTGGTTGGCTTCTTGGGCTTCGTCTTCTCTCTGAGATAGAGCAACAGGAGGACCGCCGTGACGACAACCAGAATTAGCAGCCCCCAGAACCATACCTGGTCATGCAAAGGGGTTTCCGGAGGGCGTTCCTCAGCATTGCTGATGGTGAAAGTCACGGTTGCGAGAGCCGAGTAGTCGGTGCCGTCGAATGACCGAGCGTAGACGGTGTGTTGTCCGTTCGAGAAGACCGTCGTGTCCAGATCGTAGCTCCACGATGTCGTTCCGATTGCCTCTATCCATCCGCCACCGCCAATTCTGACCTCGACGAACTCGATAGTCCCGTCAGAGTCTGTCGCGGCCCCAATGACCGCGTGCCTGTCCGAGACGGTCTCGCCCGTTGAAGGGCTGATGAAGGCGCACGAGGGCATCTGGTTCTGATGGGAGGCCGAAGGTCTGGCACTCACCTCGGATGAGATCTCCCCTTCACCGACAACGTTGGACGCCGTCACCTGATAGTAGTATGTCAAACCATTGGTCAGGCCAACGTCTTCGTACGTGAGGATGTTCCCCGGCGTAGTCAGGTATGTCTCGTTGCCACTGGAGGTTCCTCTGTAGACGCTGTAGTGCGTGACCGGAGAGCCACCATCATCGATCGGGGGAATCCAAGTGAGCGTGACCAGACTGTTCCCCGCCGAGACCCCAAGTCCGATCGGAGGACCGGGCACCGCCATCGGCACCGCGCTCACAGAGTCCGACTTCGAGCCCTCTCCGATGGCGTTCTTTGCTGAGATCCTGTAGGAGTATGTCTGACCATTCGTCAGGCCCGTCTCGGTGAATGTTAGAACGTTCCCGATTTCGACGAGGAACGTCTCGCCCCCGGAGAAGGGCCCCTTGTAGACTGCATAGTTGGTGATGGGAGAACCGCCGTTGTCCGTCGGAGCGTCCCACGTCAACGTCAGCCGGCGGTCGCCCGCGGAAGCCGTGAGCCGCGTCGGCACACTCGGAACGGTCAAGACTGCTGCCGGTGTCGCACTGACCTCCTCGGACATGGCACCCTCGCCGACCTCGTTGATCGCGGATACCGTGTAGTGGTAAGTCACTCCATTGGTCAGTCCTATGTCGACGTATTGCTGGACGTACCCGACCTCGGCGAGAAGCGACCCGACTCCGGGTGTTATACCTCTGTATATGTTGAAGTTCGTGACCTGAGACCCGCCATCCTCAGAGGGCGGCATCCAGGTGAGGGTGATCAGCCTGCTTTCCGCCATGGCAGCGAGACCCAGAGGCGGGCCGGGCACCGTCGCCGGAGTCGCGTAGACATCCTCGGTCTCCAACCCCTCGCCCACCTGATTCCTGGCGGAGATCCAGTAGCTATGCGTCTGGCCGTTCGTCAGGTTTTCATCGGTGTACGTGAGCACATTCCCTATCTGAACTAGAAAGGCCTGGTTATCATAGTCTATCCGCCGGTACACGCGGTAGTTGAGAATCGGTGAGCCGCCGTCGTAGGCAGGGGGATCCCAGGTGAGGGTGACTTGGCCGTCTGCTGGTGTTGCCTCGAGATTCTGCGGCTGGGAGGGCGGGGATAGAGGAACCACGTTGGGGTTCACCTTCGGATAGTGGTCGACGCTGCTCCCGACAGGGATATAGTACAATGAGTCGCCTATTCCGTCGCTGCCGGGCAGGTTCTGGTCGAATCCGCTGAATTGATCCGTCCCCACATAGTCGCTCCAGTAGTTGCCACCCGAGGGGTATCCGTCATCCCACTGGTTCGCGCCATCGTCGTACGCTTGATCTCGGTTCCCTACTATGTTGTTGTGGTACATCCGATTGCTGTCAGAAAGGTAGAGATCCAATCCCCTGTAGCGGTTCGAAGAGATGCTGTTGCCGAATATCGTGTTGTTTCCCGAGGAACGAAGGCTAATGCCATCGCCATCATTGGAGGATATGCTGTTCTGATCCATCGTGTTGCTGCTGGAGGATTCGAGATAGATGCCATAATAACCGTTCAGCGACACCTGGTTGCCACTCATTGTGTTCCCACTCGACAACTTGAGGTATATGCCGTACTCATTGCTGGACACCTTGTTTCCAATGAGAACGTTACTTGCGGATTCCTCGAGACGTATGCCGGTCCTGTAGTTTGACGAGGCCGTGTTCCCCTCGATCCGGTTGCTGCTAGAGGACACGAGCCAAATCCCGGAGCCCCATGATGGACTGCGGTCATAGTAGTTGCTCCAAGCTGTGTTTCCGACTATGTCATTGCTGCTGGACGAATCCAAGTAGATGCCCCACTGGTTGCTGGACACGAAGTTGTTCTCGATGGTGTTCCCCACCGACGAGTCCATGTAGATTCCAGAACGTTCGTTCGAGGACACGACGTTGTTCGCAACGTGAGCATTACCCGAGGTGGAGAGTTCGATGCCATTATAGCCGTTCGAGGAGATGATGTTGTCAACAATCACTGTTCCATCCGTGTCAAACACGTCGATGCCCCTGTAGCCATTGGAGATGATGTTCGAAGAGACGACGCAGTTGTCGACGGCCCCGATTCTGATACCGGGATAACCGTTGGTGATGGTGAATCCAGATACGGTCGCGGAGTTGGCAGCGAATAGGATTCCTTCCGGCCCATTATGGCCGTCGATTATGGTCGTTTCCCTGCTCTCCCCATTGAGGAAGACCGACTTGGTTACGACTATGTTCTCCCGGTAGATCCCACCATAGACGTAGACGGTGTCGCCTGGATTGGCCGCGTTCACAGCCGTCTGTATTGTCGTGTAGTTCCCGGGGCCCGCCCCGCCCACATAGCGCGTTACCGCACTCACGCTCTCTGGTAGCACAGTCACTATCGCGAATACCGATGTGAGTACCAGAAGAGACACTAAGATTGACCTCTTCATATCCTCCCCAACCGATGTTGACAAGCTGAGTTCGGGCTTATAATCTTTGCGTTTGGGCTCTGGTTGCGACCGTTCGAGTCGATTCCAATGCCACTAGTGGACTCGCGAATGAGCGGGCGGGAGATGACAGACCGCGGAAGCATCACCTTGCCGCGCCAGCAAAGAGCGCCGAGGGGGAGATTCGAACTCCCGCGGTGCAAAGCACCAGTGGCTGTCTCGATCGTCGAGACTCTCGAGGCCACCGCCGTAGACCGGACTTAGCTACCTCGGCCTGGTGCAAAAGCTATTAGGGAATGCGGAAATAACACTATCGGTATGAAGGTCCACGTCGAACTGCTACCTTCGGGGGAGAGGAAGACGATGAAGTTCCCGGACGAGGCCAGCGGATTCGATGTCGTCCGCGCGCTTGACCTGAAGCCGGATGCGCACATCCTGGTCAGGGACGGCAGCCCGGTCCCGATGGATGTCGTCCTGAGCAACGGTGACAGGGTCAAGCTCATCAAGGTCGCGTCTGGCGGGTGAAGATTTATAGTGCATAGGCAATTCCTAGAGGGTTTACATGGACTCAGAGGACGAGATGCTCAGGTCGCTAGGCATGAAATCCATCGACGAGCTCTTCGAGGACATCCCCGAGGAAATCAGGGTCGAGGAGATCGGCCTGCCACCTGGCAAGAGCGAGATGGAGGTCCTCAACGAGGTCGGGGCAGTGCTCTCCAGGAACAAGAGCATCAGCGAGATGCCGGCCTTCCTCGGCGGAGGGGTGTACAACCATTACGTGCCCGCGCTCGTCGATGAGATCCTCTCCCGCTCGGAGTTCTACACGTCCTACACGCCGTACCAGCCCGAGGCCAGCCAGGGAATGCTGCAGGCGCTGTTCGAGTACCAGAGCATGATCTGTGAGCTCACGGGGATGGAGGCGGCGAACACGTCCATGTACGACTGGTCGACCGCCATCGGGGAGGCAGCGCTCATGGCCGCCCGCCTGACCCGCAAGAGCGAGATAGTCGTCCCGAGGGCGATGCACTGGGACAAGCACAGCGTCCTCGCCAACTACTGCAAGGGCCCCGGGATCAGGGTCAGGGCGTTCGACTACGACAAGGAGACGGGCAAGATAGACGTCGAGCACCTGAGCAGCCTCGTCTCCGACCAGACGGCAGGCGTGTACTTCGAGAGCCCCAACTTCTTCGGTATTGTTGAGGACGAGCTCGACGCTGTGAGGGACGTCTCAGGGGACGCCATGCTCATTGCCGGCGTCAACCCCATATCCCTCGCGCTGCTGAAGCCGCCGGGGGACCACGGCGCTGACATCGTCGTCGGCGAGGGTCAGATGCTCGGCTCCTATCCGAGCTTTGGCGGGCCGCTCCTGGGGATATTCGCATGCCTCCAGAAGCACGTGAGGAAGATGCCCGGGCGGGTGATCGGGATCACCGATGACGCCGACGGCAACCGGGCCTTCTGCATGACCCTGCAGACGAGGGAGCAGCACATCAGGCGGGAGAAGGCGACGAGCAACATCTGCTCGAACGAGTCCCTGATGGCAATCGCTTCCGCGGTCTACATCTCGGTCCTGGGAAGGAACGGGCTCAGAAAGGTCGCCAACGAGTGCGTTGCGCGGACACGGGAGGCGGCGAGGCGCATCGGCACGCTCGACGACTACCTCGCCCCCGCGTTCTCGGCGGAGTACTTCAACGAGTTCGTTGTCAGGTCCAAGGTCTCCTACGACGCCGTTCACAGGCACCTGCTGCACTCTGGCATACACGGCGGGCTCCCTCTCAAGTCCCACTTCCCGGAGCTGGAGGAGTCCGCTCTATTCGCGTTCACTGAGGTTCACACGACATCGGACATCGACAGGCTCGTCTGGGCGCTGGAGGGGGTCAGGTGAGCTACCGCCAGGCGCGCTACGAGGTCCCGCTGATCCTCGAGCTGGAGGACACGGTTGGGGAGGACGGACCCGAGAGCGAGCTGCCGCAGCCTCTGCTGAGGGATGAGCTGAGGATACCCAACCTGCGCGAGTCCCAGGTCACGCGTCACTACTTCAGGCTCAGTCAGATGAACTTCGGCGTCGACACAGGGTTCTACCCGCTGGGGTCGTGCACGATGAAGCACACGCCCAAGATACTCGAGCGGGTGGCCTCCTCGCCCAAGGCCAAGTTCCTGCATCCCGAGCAGGACTGGTCCACGGTCCAGGGCGCCCTTCAGATCCTGTACGAGCTCCAGGGCATGCTCGCCACTCTGGGCGGTGTGCATTCCGTGACCCTGCAGCCCGCGGCCGGTGCCCAGGGCGAGTTCACGGGACTACTCGTCGCACGCGCCCACCACGAGGACAACGGGGAGAAGAGGACCCAGGTGGTCCTCCCCGATTCCGCGCACGGCACGAACCCCGCGAGCGCCGCCATGATGGGCTTCGAGGTGATAGAGATCCCGTCCAACGAGGGGCGCGTGGACCTCTCCGCTCTGGAGAAGGCCGTCGGGGAGAAGACCGCGGCGTTCATGATAACCAACCCGAACACGCTGGGGCTCTTCGAGAGCGACATCCTGGAGATTGCGAGGATTGTGCACGACGCCGGGGCCGTGCTGTACTACGACGGAGCGAACCTCAACGCGATAATGGGACGCACCAACCCCGGCAGGATGAGGTTCGACATAGTGCACTTCAACCTTCACAAGACGTTCGCGACGCCCCACGGGGGAGGCGGACCCGGTGCGGGTCCCATCGGCGTCGTCGACAGGCTGGATGAATACCTCCCCGTGCCCGTTGTCGCCTACGACGGGGAACGCTACTATCTAGAGCACGACCGCCCGAAGAGCATCGGGAAGGTGCGATCCTACCTGGGGAACTTCGCCGTCCTTCTCAAGGCGTACGCCTACATCAAGCTCCAGGGAGGGGACGGGCTCAAGCGCGTATCGGACCGGGCCGTTCTCAACTCCAACTACCTGAGCTCGAAGCTCGAGGGCGTGCTGGATATCCCCTACAACGGGCTCAGGAAGCACGAGTTCGTCGCGAGCGCCTCGTGTCTGAAGGAGAGGGGCGTCAGGGCGAAGGACGTCTGCAAGCGCCTCATCGACTTCGGTTTCCACCCGCCCACCGCCTACTTCCCACAGCTCGTGGACGAGGCACTGATGATAGAGCCCACCGAGAGCGAGACGAAGGAGACGCTGGACAGGTTCGCCGAGGTCATGCGGGAGATAGTGAACGAGGACCCCGAGATCACGAGGAACGCTCCCCACAATGCATCCGTCAAGCGTGTGGACGATGTGGCAGCCGCGCGAAAACCCGTTCTCAGCTTCAAGATGATGGGAAGATGATCCTCTCGTTGTCGAGGCTCTGGATGAGTACATAGGCCCAGTCCAGCTTTCTCGCCTTCACCTTCACGTCCTTGTCCTTCTTCCGCGGGTTCTCGAAGTCGAATCCCGCGAGCCTTATCTCCTCCGCGCCGAAGTGGTCGGCAATGAAAACCGCCCTGTCCCCGTCCGTGAAGCCGCCGAAGTTGAGTATCCCGCCCAACGGTTCGACCTGGGTCGTTCCGATGACCCGCCCCTCGAACTTGCCCACGTGCTCCTGCAACGCGTCCATGTTGTCCCCGTGGGCGTGGATTATGGCCACCGCCCCCTGCAGGTTCGCCCGCACAAGGTCCTCGATCTTCCCGTCCAGGTCCGTCGTGAAGGCGTCGGGGACCACGTCGTGGGCGAGCAGAACGGATGTCGCCTCGTCCGCGGATATGACAACGCCCGCCAGGCTGTCGACCTCCCGCCCGAGCGACTCCGCGTCGCCGGCGACCGTCACGAGCTTACCCTCGATCATCACGCGCAGATCGTCTGCGGACGAGGACATGCCCTCGAGCAGTCCGGAGAGCACCCGGGCCGCCCGCTCGTCCTCCTCTCGGCTGTAGCCAAAATCCGCCAGAATCTGGTCGTAGTAGATTTCCCAGCGGGAGAATTCCATGCCAGTCCTTCCTAGTGCCGCCAGAGGTCCTCCGAAGGAACCCTCGGCGCGATCATGCGGTATATCGCCAAGCCCAGAACCGTGATGACCAGCCCGAACACGATCTCCACCGTTATCACGGTCGTCATGTACGGGTCCACCGCGCTGACGATGAGGCGAATGGCCTCGAAGAAGATCAGAGTGAGGAAGCTCATCACGAGCCAGAAGACCATTATCGGGACGAAGGATGCGGGGAACTTCCTTCTCTTCGCGTAGGCATCCACGACGCTGCCCAGCTCGTAGACGAACATGGCCAGTATGAACCACCATATGGCCGTGAAGAAGAAGATGAATATCGCCTGTGAAATGCCCTGGACATCGGGCGTCGTGCCGGCGGAGATGCCCATGATGAGGCCAATCAGGATCATCACCATCGTGACACCCTTGAAGATTACCGTGAAGTCGCCCGACATGATGGAGCTCCTGACGTCGCGCACGCCGTCCTTCGTCCTCGTTGCGGTCGTCCTCACGAAGCCCTCATCGAAGTGGATTCTGGATAACATGTAGATGCTCAGAACGAGAGCGATGAGCCCCGGTGCAAGGGCGGGGAGCGTGGGAATGATCTCCACACCGCTCACGAACAGAGCGTAGAAGAACGGGATGATGTTGAGGACACCCAGTATGAACAGTACATAAGCCACGGGTGTGCCGTATCTCTTCTTGATCTTGTCGTCCTTGAGCGCCTTGATGACGCTGTAGTAGGCGCTCTCGATCTCCGGGTTCTGCCTGACATACACCCTCTTCACGTGGTTGACCTTGATCCTGGACGCGATTATGGGGAAGACCTGTTCGTCCTCCGCACCGTCGCTCACGAGGTAGGCGTAGTCCGGCTGGACCTCGTCGAGGACCTCGTTGAGCTGCCTCGTTAGCTCCCTGTCCGACTTGTAACCGACGTTCTTGTCCCCGGATATCGTCGCGACCTCCGCCGAGATGCCCTTCTCGGTCAGGTCGTTGTACATGGCGACAGCTGAGAGAATCGTGTTGACATCGGCATCCTCCGGATCCACAAGGCCGAGCTTCACTGCGGCCGCCAGGTTTTCATCCTTCCCAATCACTGGTGCTGGTATGCCGGCCTTCACGCCGATGTCGTCGTCTCTGTCGACGCAAAGGACGAGAGCCTTCATGGCGCCCGCTCTATCGTGAGAGGAACTATATGAAATTATCTAGCTCGTTCCTCGATAACGATGTCGAAACGATTATATGGTCAGAGAAGATAATGCGAAAAGGCCCATGCCAGAGGAAGAGGAGCTCGAGGATGCCGTGAATTCCATACGCGACCTCGGCGACATCGCTGATCTGATGCGCTGCCCGAACTGCGGGGAGATGACGGACGCGAACAGGAACATATGCGAGTCCTGCGGCTTTCTGATCGGAGGAAGTGGACCTTCCGAGGAGGACTTGACGCACGCAGTCGACGGCGGCTTTGAGGAACGTCTCAACATGACGCTCAAACCGATGGTCCGGTCTGAGCCCAGACGCTCATCGGAAGCAGAGCCTTCGAAGATCGCCCGTGACGTCGTCGAAACGGAGGTCCTCCAGACAGCTCCTGAAGAGCCGATAGGCCAGAGGACCCGCAGGTCGATCGAGACCGTGGCCCCTGTCCGACTCGAGAGGAGGAGCAATGCCGTCATGGTTTCATCCGTCATAGCCGTGATCGCCGGGATAGCGACCTACATGCTCTCGTTCTTCCTCGTGGCTGACAGGGTGCTCGCAGGAGCTACCATGGTCTTGGGGGCTGTTCTCATCGTGATCTTCGGCAACGTCGCCGTGGAGGGCGCCTTCGCGTCGAGACGTCCGGTCCTCGTCGCCGAAGGTCCGAGGAGGAAGACGGTCCAGTATGCCTGCCCCGACTGCAAGACCGCTCTCAGGGAGGAGGAGCTCGAGTGCCCGATATGTGGGGCCGTCTTTGAATCATAGGGAATAAGGGGGAATCGGGTTGGAGATTCGGTGGCACGGACACTCGTGTTTCGAGATTTCGAATGACATCACCATCGTGACTGATCCTCACGACGGCAGATCCATAGGGATAAGGCAGCCGAACGTCATGGCAGACCTAGTGCTCATATCACATGACCACTGGGACCACAATTGTGCCCGGATCGTCCGGGGCAATCCCAAGGTCATAGACTCGGACTTCAGCGGCACGGTCAAGGGAGCGAGGATAAGCTCCATCGGGACCTTCCACGACAGGTCCGGTGGCGAGAAGAGGGGGACGAACAACGCCTTCCTCATCGACCTGGACGGCACCAAGTTCTGCCATCTCGGGGACCTCGGGCACGTACCGCCTGAGGACAAGCTCGCCAAGATGAGGGAAGTGGACGTGCTCTTCATCCCCGTCGGGGGCGTCTTCACGATCGGGGACAAGGAGGCCGCGAAAGTGGCCAGGGAACTGCGTCCCAAGGTGTGCGTGCCCATGCACTACCGCATCGGGGGGCTGTCCCTGTCAATCGGCCCCGTGGACGACTTCCTCGGGCATTTCCCGGAGGAGCAGATCATCCGCGTCGGGAATCAGGTCTCTTTCGAGCGGGACGACCTTGGCGGGAAGATGAACATCTGGGTCTTCTCGCTGTAGGCTCAGTATAGGACCAGACCGTCCTCTATTCTCCCGATCTCGATGGGCGTCGTCGCCGTGCCCACGACGGCCCCCTTGCTGTTCGCCACGAGACACGCCCCGATATACGTCGTTCCGTAGTTTGCCGTCGCTATCGTCGCCGGGACCTTGAGCACGTCCTCCAGGACACCTTTCTCCGCCTCCGTGATGTCGGGGTGGCATAGGACGCCCTTGTTGGTCGCGACCGCCACCGAGCCGACCGTCTTGAGGCCGGCGATCACGCCCCTGACAACGGGGACCTGGAGCGCGTCCTTGAGCAGCTTCACCGTATTTCTCCCGAAACCGGGGTGCACCATCGCGCCGTTGTCGTTGCATAGGATGTTGTTGCCGACGGCGTTCAGCACGTGGTCTATCACCACGGGCTTGAGCATCTTCAGTTCATCGAGCTCCTTGCGGCTCACGAAGTTCGTCACCATGGAACCGTACGAGTTGGAACGTATCAGGGAGCCCAGAATCGTCGAGCCGCCGATTGTGGTGACAACAGCTTCGCTCTCCAGCGACTTCGAGGCCCTTTTCACTACTTTGGCGGGAACGCTGGGATTGCACACGACGTATCGCTCGCTCGCCGAGCTGAAGACCCCCACATACGAATTACCAGTGAAATCGAGCTTGCTTATCAAGGGGACATCAGCCCTCCGGAAGGGAAATCTCGACGAGTCCGTCCTCGAACTTGATGACCCTCACCCGTATCTTGCCGGGTGGCTTCTCGATCCCCCGCGCCCACACGGCCTCGTTCACGCGGGCGTCTATCCAAATATCCTCGGGGCCCGCCTTCATGTGCTTCATCACGTACTCCTTTATCGCCTTCATCGCCCTCGGAGCACGCTTCTTCCTTGGAACGTTGATGACCATCCTCAGCGGGATGGTCAGGATCCTCTCATCCTCTTCATCTGCCATGGGATCACCTATTGAGGCGTCCGCGTCTCCAGAGCCTTCTCTTCGGGTGGCGGAGGAACCTTCTGTTCGTCCTCTGGATGACCCACGCGGGGACCCTCCTGTTTCTCTTCGTCGCCTTCATCAGCCTGAGCTTCCTTCCGAGGGGCTTGTTCCGTGCCATCTCATCTCCTCTCAATCTTTATCTCTCTCTTCTTCGGCATGACCTTCCTGAGTATCTCTCTCAGCCCGACATCATCTATGACGGACTTGACCCTTCCCGTCTGAACGAGAGCTATCAGCTGGTTCTCCACTCCCCGTGCGATGTCCGGGTAGGCGAGGGCGACCCTGCCCATCCTCTCCCTGGCCTCGGGAGTGAGTATCTTCCTCAGTACCGCCTGTCTCTGGCCCTCGATCTGCGCGGCCTGCTCCTGCTCGAAGACCCTCTGTTCCTGGTCCATCTGGATCTGTTCGATTCGCTTCTTTCTCAGGGCCTCAAGTTCCTCGTCTTCTTCCATCTCAGACCTCAGAGGTACTTCGTGAGTTCAGGTTCGACCTTTGCCATCTTCTTGAGGATATCGTGCGAGGCGTTGTCCAGGAGACTCTGCCCGGCGGGAGAGATGATCCTCCCCTTCTTCTCCACGATGGAGACGTATCCGAGCTCCTCCAGCTGCTTCAAGCAGTGCCTGGCCACGGCGCCGCTTCCTGCCCTCGCCTTGGAGGGCTTTGACCCCCTGTCCTCCTTCCCGCCGAAGAGGGCCGCCAACCTCTCGGTCCCTATGGGCCCGTCGAGGTAGACCTTCCTGAGCACCGCCGCCAGCCTCGTGTACCACCAGTCGTTCTGGGCGGGGCTCTTCTCCTTGTGGACCCCGGTCTTCGCGAACGCGCTCCACTCGGGCGGCTCGACCTTGGCCTCTTTCTTGAACTGTGCAGCGACCTTCTCTATCAGGTGCTGTGCGGGAACGTCATGGGCGGTTGTCATCGAATCCAATCCTCGCGGAACGAAATAGAACCAAGGTCTGATATTAAACGTTTCTGTTTCCCGCCAGACCTCCAGTCGTTATCGCGTCTCCGACTTCTCGCCCGCGGGGAACATCGTTAAGGTTATTATTCTCGATACGCATTGGGTGTTTGGTTGATTCCATGAGTGAACGAATCAAGACGTTTATCGGCGGCCTCGATGAGAGGATGGAAGGCGGGATACCGGACAAGTACCTCACGCTCGTATGCGGACGGGCAGGGACGATGAAATCAAGCATCGCTTTCAACATCCTCTACCACAACGCCAAGGAGAACGGGCTCAGGGGCGTCTACATCACGCTCGAGCAGAACCGCAAGAGCCTCGTGGAGAGCATGGTCCGGATAGGGATGGACCCGCGGAAGATCACGGGGAAGGGCGGCATAGTCGTCGTGGACATGGCCCGCCTCCGCAAGGAGCTCGAGGACCAGGGCAAGCAGGCCGAGATAAACTGGCCGCAGTCGATCATCACGACGGTGAACAACTACAAGATGAAGTACGGCTGCAACCTGTTCGTGCTCGACTCGCTCGCAGCGCTGTACTCCATCACCGACTTCAAGACGCCAAGGAGCGACGTCTTCATGTTCTTCGACAGGATCAGGGACCTGGACGTGACAACCTTCCTCGTCTCGGAGATGCTCGACCCGGACAAGCAGCTCTTTGGCCAGTACGGCGTCGAGGATTTCCTTGCGGACGGCATCTTCCATCTGGACATGCAGAGGGACGAGAGGAACGTGAACCTCTTCCTGAGCGTCGTGAAGATGAGGATGACCAAGCACGACAGGGCGTACTATCCCGTCATCGTTGACAAGGAAGGCTTTGAGATAGTCACGCAGTAGCTCTCATGAGGATAATCATCGCCGTCACGGGCGCATCCGGCATGCCGTACGCCACGACCCTTCTGAGGGAGCTCGACGCCGAGAAGCACCTCATAGTCTCCGAGAACGCCGTCAAGGTCATCGAGCGGGAGTCCGACATCGGCCTGGATGGGATGAGAGCCCTGGCGGATCACGTGCACGACCCCGCCGACATGACGGCCCCCATGGCCTCCGGCAGCGCGAGGTTCGATGCGATGGTCATCGTCCCCTGCTCCATGTCCACCCTCTCGAAGATAGCGTGCGGGATCGCCGACAACCTGATATGCAGGACCGCCCAGGTGTTCCTCAAGGAGAGGAGGAGGCTCGTTCTCGTTCCCCGCGAGACGCCGCTGAGCTCGATCCACCTGGAGAACATGAAGAGGCTCTCGGACTGCGGTGCCACCGTCCTGGCAGCGATGCCCGCATTCTACACGAGGCCGTCAACGGTGGCGGACATGGTGAACTTCGTCGTCGGCAGGATTCTTGACAGTCTCGGCGTCGAGCACTCGCTCTGCGAACCGTGGGAATGAAAAAGGGGACCGCGTCTAAGGACCTGTGACGTCCTCCACCCTGTCGAACTCCTTCTTCAGCATCGACAGCTGGTCCTGTGCCAACGACAGCGGGGTTATGGGGACGACCAGAGTCGCGTCGTTGATCGAGCAGAGGTCGTTCACCTTCTTTATGAACTTGAGCGAAACCTCGAACCCGTTCTCCACAGCGAGGTACTCCAGGCCGTCCAGGAGTATCACGCCGCCCTCGGACTTCTTCACGAAGTTGCTTATGGCCCTCATTATCTCGAAGTCCAGCCTCTTCGGGTCAAGGGTCTGGAAATCCGAGCTCGTGTCCGTCAGCCAGTACAGCTCGACGTTCTCGATCGGTATCTCCCTCTTCAGCTTCTCCGGGTAGGTCGTCGAGATGATCAGCCCCGCCAGGTTCTTCTTCATCAGGCTGTTGAACTGCTCGTACGCCACCGTCGGCGTGTCGCCCACCACTAGGTGGTTGTAGCCCGGCTCCACGACCTTGAGTGCCGAACCGCAGTTCTCGCACATCGTCCTCATCAGGTCGGCGCCCTCCTCGATGAGGACCACCTCGGAACAGGAGCTGCACTTCGCCGTGGTCATCTTCTTCTCCTCTTCCTCGTCGACCTCCAGGTCGTTCCCGCACGCCGGGCAAGTGGCCACCTTCGTGGCGCAGCTCTTGTGGTAGATCTGCCCGCACTTGCAGCGGACGGCCTCCCTGAGGCTCGTGATCTCGTCCATGCAGACCGTGCACGCCAGGGTCGAGTGGACCGGCGGCGGTGGCGGCGCCTCCGGCTCGCTGACGGCCGCTCCCTCCACAGTGATGTGTATGTCCTCTTCCTCCACGGCTGGCGGTATCATCATCGTCTTCCTGTCGTACATCACCTTCGTCATGACGACCATCGCTACGAAGGTCGCGATAGTGAAGATCCACATGAACAACCCCGTGAGGTATACCCCAGCGCCGACGAAGACGAGGAGGGAGGGGAAGAAATAGAAGATGATGTAGAGCAGGACGAAGACCTTGCCGAGGATGTGGAGCCACTTGATCTTGACAGCTCCCGCCCGATAGCGCCTCGGGTGCGCCATCTTGAAGACCATGTATGACTTGTTCTGGGCCGACAGCATGGCGTAGGTCAGGATGAAGATGAGTATGAACAGGATCTGCGGGTTCTCGAAGACGTCGAAGTCGACGAAGACGGTCTTGTCCTGGCCGCTGGCGGCGTAGTCGAAGTCCGACGTGTACGAGAGGATCATCCCGCCAGGCGTGCGGATGATGTGCACGGTCCCCTTGTTCGCGGCCACGTCTTGGAAGCTCGTGAGGCCGAGCAGGTAGTCCGTGTGGTGCATCTCAATGCTGCCCTCGTATGTGCTCGGCGCAATGACGGCGAGGTCGTTGAGTCTGAAGCCCTCCGCGTTATTGACGGAATCAGACTTGAAGAGCAATCTGAGGAAGAACTCCGTTCCCGCGTGGTCCTCTGTCAGGTCGAGGCTCACAGGGATCCAGCTGGATGTGCCATTGGAAACCGACAGGTTGTATATCTCGTTCCAGTTCACACCGTCCACGCTCGTGAGGAAGGCAAGGTAGTCTCCTCCGTTGGCGACGTTTCCAGTGTAGCTGAAATTGAGGATGCATTCGGTCGAGGAATTCAATCGGAGGTACTCGGAGTCCATGACCATCCTCGTGTCGTTCTCGTACATCCATGTCGTCACATTGCCAGCGTAGAGCGTTCCCCCGGGGTTGGGCCACGGGAAGTACAAGTACGGTCCCAATACCGTCTCGAAATCGGTCGTCAGGTTGACTGAGAACACGTCATAGAACGCTCGGGCGATCGCTATCTCGTCCTGAACGTAGGTCCTCCTGGCCTGGTTGGTCTCCATGGTGAACCTGTGCGTGATGCTGAGGCTCCCCGTCGTGCTCGCGTCCGAGCCCACGAGCCCGCTCGAGCTTTGCTGCACTCCCGGTTCCGAGTTCCCCTCATCCAGGGTCACCTCCTTGATGCGTCCGTATCTGTAGTCGGTGCCGTACGCCCCCGAGGGCGGTCTCTCCAGGTAGTCCTGGACGTCTTGCGAGTAAGCGAAGGCCTCGTCCACCTCGATCACTCCGTCACCGTCATCATAGCGGTAGAGTATCTTCTCCCTGAGGTCGAGGGCCTCGGCGCCAACCGCCGTGAAGTAGATGTGCCCTCCACCAGAGAGGCCCGTGGTCCCGATCATCTCCACGTCCGTGGTCACGATGATGCGGTTCCCCTGGGCGGAAACGACGCTGAGGAAGAGTGAGACAAGAAGGGTCAGGAATACAACAATGCAGAAGTGCTGGAGAGCGTGGCGGTCCATCTCAATCACGAAATAAGTGCCAGAGATAAATAGTTTCCTGAGCCGATATCGCTTCAATGAAAAGCTTTTCAAGTCCAGTGCGTCATGTCCGTCGGGAGCATGGAAGTCGGTGACGTTGACCTGATGGAGGAGTACGACAAGATAGTCGGCGTGCTCCATACGCTGGGCCTCTCCAATTACGAGGCGAGGGTCTACATAGCTCTCGTCGCACACGGATTCGGCGATGCCGAGACGATCGCGGGCACCGCCAGGATCCCCCGGACCTCGTCCTACAAGGCGCTCCAGTCGCTCTGCTCGAAGGGGTTCGCCTTCTCCACGTCCGGAAGGCCGTCCGTCTACAAGCCGGAACTTCCCGAGAGGATGAAGAAGAAGATACTCGGCGAGGTGTCCGACGCCTTCGACAAGCTGAGCCTGGTGCACGAGATCGCACGCGACAAGGGCGAGCCTCAGCTGGTCTTCACGATCACAGGCAAGAGCAGGGTCATCGACAAGATCGGCGAGCTCGTGGACAAGTCCTCCGAGAAGTTCGTCGTCGCCACCCCGACGTTCTCCGAGATAAGGGAGGCTCACATGAAGAGGCTGGAGGCGGCGATCCGAAGGGGGATCAGGGTGATCGTCATCACGGAGCCTGGGCAGAAGGTGCCCGAGGGCGCCGAGGTCCACTTCCGGAAGGGGCTGATCGCCACGGACATCATCGTGGACGGTAGCGAGGCCCTCCTCGCGAGCCCGGACCTGAACGCCTGCGGGTTCACGGACAATCCCTATCTCGCGAGGCATCTGGAGGACTTCCTCTCCATAATGATATCACACGGGCGGGAATGAGAGCTGATCGGCGGGTTGAGATGGAATTCGACGTCTTGGTTGTTGGCGCGGGACCGACTGGATGCCTGATCGCCAGACGGCTCTGCAGTGATGGCTTCTCTGTCGCCGTTGTCGAGGAGCACAGGGAGATAGGCGAACCCGTCCAGTGCTCGGGGCTCGTCACGAAGCGCGTTCTCGAGTTCGCGACCGATGAGAGGACCGTCCTCGGCCGCCTGAAGGGGGCGCACCTCTTCTCCCCGGGCGGGCACAGGATAACGATCGGTGGGACCGACGAGAGGGCCGTCGTCCTGGACAGGGCCATGTTTGACCGAGGACTGGCGGAGGCCGCATCCCGGGCGGGGGCGGAGATGCTTCTGGACACTCAGGCGATCGCCGCAAAGAGGTCGTCCGATGGGGTCACGGTGACGCTCACTCACTCCAAGGAGACGAAGAAGGCTAAGTGCAAGATCCTGGTCGGCGCCGACGGGGTCAAGTCCAGGGTGGCGAGGTGGTTCGACCTGTCGCAGCCCGAGATCACGGTCTCAGGGTTCCAGGCCGAGATGTTCGGCGGGGAGCTCGACGAGGACATGGTGAGCCTCTACGTGGGCAACGAGGTCGCGCCTGGATTCTTCGCATGGGTCGTGCCCGCGGGCGACGCGGTCCGCGTGGGTCTGTGCGTCAGGGAGGGCAGCGCCTTCGAGCATTTCGAGAGGTTCCTCGCGAACCCCCTGGTCTCGGAGATGCTCAAGGGGGCGGAGCCCCTTTCCTATCAGGCGGGGATGATCCCCTTCGGCCTCTCCAAGAGGACGGTGGACGACAACGTCGTGATAGTCGGGGACGCGGCCTGTCAGGTCAAGGCAACGAGCGGCGGGGGACTCTACACGGGCCTCGTCTCTGCCGAGGAATGCGCGAAGGCCCTCGTCGACGCGCTGGAATCGAAGGACTGCTCGCGCGCTTCCCTGTCGGCCTACCAGAAGGCGTGGTTCGAGCGCGTGGGGGCCGAGGTCAAGCGGGGACTCCTGCTCCACCGGGCCTTCGCAAGGCTCAGCGACAAGCAGTTCGAGACGATATTCGGCCTGATCGACAGGGAGGACATACTGGACATCATAACGAAGAAGGGGGACATGGACTATCCCTCGAAGATCGGCTGGCGGCTCGTCAAGAAGGAGCCCAGGTTGCTCAAGTTCGCGTCGCCCGCTCTAAGAGCCCTTTTCTGCTGAGCTCCTTGATCTCGAGCGAGAAGTCTATCGCACGAACGGAGTGCGTTATCCATCCCAGGGAGATGATGTCCGCGTAGTCCGCGTAGTCCACGATGTTCTGCGGGTTGATCCCGCCGGAGACCTCGATCGTGCAATGCGAGATCTCCCTTATCTTCCCCGCCACGACCCTTCCGATGTCCGGAGGCATGTTGTCCAGCATGATTATGTCAGCTCCTGCCTGAGCTGCTTCCATGGCCTCCTCCTCCGTCTCGACCTCCACCTCGACCTTCTTGTTGAAGTGTCCCGCCTTGGCCCGCTTGATCGCCTCCTTCACGGACCCGACGACCTTCAGGTGGTTGTCCTTGATGAGGAACGCGTCGTCCAGCCTGAACCTGTGCGGGTCGCCCCCTCCGAGCATGACAGCCTTCTTCTCGAAGAACCTGAACCCTGGCGTGGTCTTTCTCGTGGCCGCTACGCTCACGTCTGGATTCCTCTCGCGGCACTTGTTCGTGAGCTCCCATGTCTGGGTCGCGATACCGCTCATCCTCATGAGGAAGTTGAGCGCAACTCTTTCGCCCGCCAGCATCGCCTTGGCCTTGCCCCTGAGCAGCATCACCTTTGTGAACTTCCCGATCCTCTGTCCGTCCCGGAAATCCGTTTCCGTCTCGACACCCAGATGACCGAATATCGCCGCGGCCTCCTCCAATCCGGCGAGGATGCAGTCCTCCTTCGCGAAGATCATCGCCTCGGCGTCCACATCGCCGATCAGGGCATCGGAGGTGATGTCGCCGTGCCCGAGGTCCTCCTTCAGAAACGCGGCAGCGTCCATCGTGAGCCCATCATCCTGCGATATTAAATCGTTTCTCTACAATTCCATCCACTCGCCCTCGACCGGGAGCACGTTCTCCCTGCCCTCCACCTGGCTCGCGAGCTCCTCGCGGTTGTCGCCGTGGCAGTAGACGACCTTGTCGGGGTCGCAGCGCTCTATGAACGTAAGCAGCTCGGAATGTCCAGCGTGCGCGGAGAAGTCGAAGGAGCAGACCTCGCACTCGATCTCCTGCGTGGCGCCGTAGAGGTTGATCTTGCCCTCTTCCTGGAGCATCCGGCCGTTGGTCCCCTCCACCTGGTAGCCCGTGAGCAGTATCCCGCTCTTCTTGTCCCTCCTCACGCGGTTGATGTACTCGAGGACGGGCCCGCCGTCCAGCATCCCGCTCGTGCAGACGATGACGTCGCCCTTCAGGGCCATCCCTCTCGCCCTCGGGCTCCTCACCATCCTGGTTTTCCTCACCGCCCGCCTGAGTTTCTTCGGGTTCCTCAGGAACTCGGGCATGCTGAGGTAATGCCTGTTGATCGCCTGGCCCATGCCGTCGAGCCAGACCTCGAAGTTGCTGTTGGCGAGGGAGAGGAGGACCTCCTGCGTCCTTCCCACCGCGAACGAGGGGACTATGACCTTCCCGCCGCGGTTGACGATCTCCTCCACCTTCTTGAGGAACTTGTACTCCACCTTCTGCCGGTTCTCGTGGTCCCGTCCGGCGTATGTGGACTCGAGAATCAGTACGTCGCACTTGACGGGCTTGGCCCCTCGCACGAGTCCCGTGGGTATCGTGTGGATGTCGCCGGTGAACAGGACGCTCTTGTCCCCCACCATCTCGTACATGGCTGCCCCGGGTACGTGGCCCGCCGAATGCACGCGGACCTCCGTATCGCCGACCCTGATGACCTCGTCGAAGAGGACCGGCTCGAAGTTCTCCCGCATCCGCTCGATGTCCTCCTTACCGTAGGGTTTGGGGTATCCCTCGTACTCCGCGATCTTGAGCGTGTCATGGGTCAGCATCTCCGCGACGAGAAATGTCATGGGCGTCGCGAGGACCCTCGTGTCGTGCCTGCCGCACAGCCAGGGGATCATGCCCGAGTGGTCTATGTGCGAATGGGTCAGCATGACATGCCCAACCGGAGGCGCGGGCCTCGGGTACTTGGGTGGCTTGGCGGGAGTCATCCCGTAGTCGAGCAGTATCTCGTCGGGACCGTTCCTCAAGAGACATGCCAGGCTTCCGACCTCGTGGGCCCCGCCAAGGAAATTAGCTTCCATGCTCACCACGATAGGCAGACTCTTCTTAACCCTTTTGGGCTGTCAGCGGGAGCTTGCTCGGACCCGCAAGCCGCGCATCCCTAGGCAAACGAGTATAGGACCACGGATGAGACGACGCCGATAGCCACGGCGAGGCCGAAGATGACGATGATGTATTTGCTCAGTTGCCTGGTCCCGAGGACGGCTACGATCCCTCCCTTTACGAGGGTGTTCGATATCGCGGCGAGGATGATGGCGATGCTCGCCGTCATGTTGGAGATGGAGGAGCCGCCCAGTCTTGCCATGCTCAGCGTTATCGCGTCGACGTCCATGAGGCCGGAGAGCGCGCTCGCGACGTAGATGCCAGTGTCCGCGAAGTGGACCTGCGCCGCCTTTGCGACCAACAGGATGATGGCGAAGAACAGGCCGAACTTGAGGGCCTGTCGGACGCTGAAAGGGTTCTTGAGCTCCACCTCCTCCGTCTCTCCCACCTCCTTCCTGAAGAAGAGAACGACGGCCGCCACGGCACAGACGATGGTCATGACCACCATCGGGCCGAGAAGCATCCAGAACAGGGGGTGGTTGAGCACAGCCACCTCGAGGAGGATCCTCGGGAACATCATCATGGAGGCTACGGTTATCCCGATCGCGAAGGACCTGGTCAGTGATGGGTTCTCCTTGCTTCTTTGGGAGAAGGCCAACGCCACGGCCGTGGAGGACACCAGGCCGCCGAGCAGTCCCGTCAGCCCGACGCCTTTCTTGCCTCCGAGGACCTTCACGGCGACGTATCCGGCGAACCCGATGCACGCGATGAAGACGACCATCAGCCATATGTAGAAGGGGTTGAGGACGCCGAGCCAGCCGTAAGCCTCATTGGGGAGGATCGGGAGAATGACTATGGTCAATATCGCCAGCTTCAGGGTCGCGTAGACATCCTCTCGGCTCACCTTCTTCACGAGCTTGTGCAGAGCTGGCTTGACCGACAGGAACGCCGTCGTCACAACGGCAACCGTGGCTGCTGCGATGAGGTGTTCGAAGTAGACGAGACCGCCCACGATGAAGATGATGAGAGTCGCCACCTCGGTCGTGCCGCCGATCGATCCTCTCTGTGACGACGCGTAGTATGAAATGGCAACAAGGGCGGAGAACGCGATGAAGGATACAACGAAGAACCAAACGTCAAACATGGCCGAGATCGTGCCCATCATGGCGATGAGGATGAACGTCCTGATCCCCGCGAACTCCCGTGCGGTCCTGTCCTTCCTCGCATACTCCCGCTCGAGACCCGCCAAGCCTCCCAGGGCGATGGATATCCCCAGCTTGACGACAATGGCCACCTCGGGGTCGAGAGTCGTGCCGAATAGATCCATCCCGCTGGCTTATCCTGGCGGCTCTATTTATAGTTGCATACTTCGGGTTTCTACCGGTCGCATGAAGGTCCTTCCAGGTCGACCGACAATGTTAAATTCGCCCCAGCTTATGGACTCGAGGCATGGGGCGATGCTCCAGGTCTGTTTGGGAATGGAGGATTGAAATGAGAAAGATTAGTGGAAGTTTGTGTGCCTACTTTTTGGGAGCGATAATGGTTCTTTCCGCACTGGTCATTCTGATACCTGGACCCGCGGAGGCTCCGCCACTCGGCTCCGTTGCGCTGTTCAAGGACAGGGATGCTTGGGGAACCCTGAGCAATGAGAATGTCCTGACATCGCATGGGATTTCGTATGACGTCTTCGGGTCGTCGGACATGGGTGTCGTTGACCTCTCGAGCTACGACAAGATAATCATAGTCTCCTGTCAGGACCTGGCCTTCTACCAGGACGTGGAGGCCAACCGTGCATGGTTCGAGAGCTACATCTCGGGGGGAAAGAAGTTCCAGATGAATGGCGCGACCTATTTCGCGGACAACTGGAACCTACTGACCATGCCCGGCGGTCTCACATCCATCGGCGACCAAGGAATCGAGCTGCTCTCGATCGTGGACAACGGCCATGAGATGGTGAACGTGCCGCATGTCATAACGGACTCCGAGATAGACAACTGGTGGTTCTCTACGCACGGCTACATAACCGGAACCGGGGGCTCGCCCAAAGTGATCATCGAGGAAACGGGTACCGGAAACATGATTCTGATCGAGTACAGGTTTGGCGGGGGGACGGTCATAGCGTCCATGCAGACCTTGGAGTTTGGATATGCATTGGGATACTCCCCCATCCTGGAGAACATCATTCTCTACAATCCTATCTCGGTCGACCATGACGTTGCAGTGGAATCGCTGGACATACCGGACGTCGTGGAGAGGACGGGGACCTACTTCGTCAACACGACGATCTGGAACCTCGGGCTCAACGACGAGTTCAGCATAGTCGTGAACTTCTCGATCGATGGAATCCTTCAGGATTCAAGATTCATACCTGCGCTTCCAACGCTGACATCTCAGAACGTGAGCTTCATGTGGACGCCGATGGTCAGCAACGACTACTTCCTTGAGGTCGACGCATCCTTCGTCCCGAACGAGAACATAACGACCAACAACGCCGCGAACAAGACCGTTTCCGTCGTGGACACGGTGTCGCCCGTAACGCCTTCGGGCTTCATGATAAGGCTCGTCCCGACGGGCAATGCGCTGGATATCTTGTGGACCGAGAACACGGAGCCGGACCTCGCGTTCTACAACGTCTACAGGAGCATGGACGCGATGGGCTATACTCTCCTCGCGCAGGTCCCGTCAGGCAATGACCACTGGATCGACACGAGCGTGTCCAACGGTCTCACGTACTTCTACAAGATATCGACCCAGGACAATGTCCCGAACGAGTCGCCGACGACGATGGTCCTGGCGGCAATACCTGACTACGACTCGGACAATGACGGCACCGGGGACGCTTTCGACAACGACGATGACAACGACGGCGTGCCCGACAACGTGGACGCCTTCCCGTTCGACCCCACTGAGTGGGCGGACTTCGACGGTGACGGTATCGGCGACAACGCTGACCCGGACGACGACAATGACGGCGTGCCGGATGGTGCCGACCAGTTCCCGTACAACGCCAATGAGTACACGGACAGCGACGGTGATGGCATAGGGGATAACACGGATCTTGACGACGATAATGATGGCTATCCGGATGACATCGACGATTTCCCCTACGACCCGTTCGAGTGGGAGGACACCGACGGTGATGGCATCGGCAACAACCTCGACCCGGACGATGACAACGACGGCGTGCTGGACGGGAACGACGCATTCCGGCTCAATCCGAACGAGTGGAGGGACACGGACTCTGACGGCGTCGGGAACAACGCCGACCCGGACGATGACAATGATGGCCGCGTGGATGAGGTCGATGCTTTCCCGCTTGACCCCACGGAGTGGGAGGACACGGACGGTGACGGCATCGGCAACAACGCGGACACGGACGATGACAACGATGGCGTCCTGGATATCGATGACGACTTCCCGCTCAATCCGAACGAGTATCGCGATACGGACGGCGACGGGACCGGGAACAACGACGACATCGACGACGACAACGATGGCG